>NZ_CASGGV010000289.1:0-67404 GCF_949319125.1 Frankia sp. Hr75.2
ACTCCCCCGCGCGGGGAGGACTCCCCCGGGGTCGGAGCGATCTTGGGGCTGACCCCAAGATCACGCTTCCAGGGTCCTGGAAGCGTCGCACCTGGGTACGACGGGGGTGCGACGGGCCCGCGACGCGTCGCACCCGGCGTCGCACCCGAACCCGCTGCGGCGTCGAGGATGTCGCACCGTCGCACCCTGCGGCAGGTGTTCAGAATCGAACGCCTGAGACCCGCTATAGACCCGCTGTAGACCCGCTACAAGGCCGCTGTGGGTAGCGGCTGGCCGAGCGCGACAGCGGCCCGTACAGCAGCTCCGAGCTGGGCAGTAGCGGGTTCAGCGGGTCCGGCGTAGCAGGTCGGGAAGTGTCCGGCCCCAGCGCGGGCGGCGGTCAGGCTTCCAGGACCCTGGAAGCGTGATCTTCGGGGGTCCGGCCCCAGCGCGGGCGGCGGTCAGGTCTCGTCGCGCCAACCCTTACGGTTCGCGTCCAACCACGCCTCGACCTCGGAGCGCAGCCACAGGCGGACGTTGCGGCGGTCGACGATCGGATCGGGGAAGCCCTTCCGTCCGGCGACCACCTGCGCATAGGAGCGTGCCACCCGTTCACCGCGGCGGGTCGTCCTGCCGAGCAGGTCGCGGAGTTGATCGATATCAACCGCGTCTTCAAGGTCCCCAACCGTGACGGATTCGTCACGGGGTCGGCGGGCCACGCGGCGAAACGTAGGAGCGTCCAGCAGACATCGCCGGGCGGACTGTCCACCTGCCCTATAGCGCGCTACCCTGCCCCGAATAGGCGAGCCCCACCGGCCTGTCCGCCGGCGGGGCTCTTGTGGCCGACCCTGCTTGGAGGACCGACCCGTGACCACAGCATGCCCTGACGACGCCCCCGCCGCCCCTGCGCCGCGGCCCGGCATGAACGTCCGCACCGACGATGACGGCGCTTCCGTCGCCGACATCGAGCTGGGTATCACCGCGGCCGACCTCAGTAGCGGCCTGGCCCTGCGCGTGCCGGCGGAGTCCCGGCTCGTCCGCATCGGCGGGACGAAGCGGAAGCCGACGCTCGTGTTCCAGTCGCAACGGTGAGCGCCCACCTGCACCTCGACGAGGCCCGGCACCGCGCGGCGGCCGTGCTGGACCGACCGGCCATCCTCGTCGGCCTGTTGCTGCTCGACGAGGCCGGCGAGCCGGCCGGGCTGGTGAGCCCGTTCGGGTCGGAGACGGCGGCCCGGCAGTGGGCGGCCTCGAGCGGCATCACGGCCTACCGGGTGCTCCCGGCCCAGCTTCCCCGGGCCCCGGTGTGACCGACGAGATCGACCTCGAGTTCCCCTCCGGTACGACGCGCGAGGAGCTGCTCGCCGCGGTCGCCGATCAGGTGCCGGCGGGGTGGGTGATCACCCATGCGGTGACGTACTACGGCGACCAGATGGACACGGAGCTCTCGTTCGAACCCGCCCCGCCGGCGGGGGGCTGAACGACCGGCGTAGCGGCCCGCAACCTTCGGGGGGTGTGGGCCGCTCGTCGAGCCGAGGCCGACCACCCGGAGTGACGTAACAGGGGGTCACATCGGCCGAGTTGATCTCAACTACACCGAGTGACTACTACTCTGAGTAGCAGCCCTCATGATCGTCTCTGTCATCACCGTGAGCGACGTCCGTCACCCTGTGTCACGTACATGAGGGAAGAAGCATAGGGATGGGTCATGATCTGGGCCTCAGACGGAACTGGCCCCCCGGGGTGGGGGCAGGCCCCCTCCGAGCTCGCCTCGTCCTGCGATGTCAGCTCAGCGTGATCGATAGACACATGGTGTGACGAATACTGTTCACGCACTGTGACACAAGCATGATCAACCATCATCACACTGAGTCATTCTCACAATGTGTGACATGGGGTCGGGGCGGCAGGGGTGGGTACCCCTGCCCTACCTCTCACCCACTCGTAGCCCCGTGAACAACGGCGGTGCGCCCGACCAGAGAGGGGGTCGGGCGCACCGCCGGTCACTGGCTCGCGGGCGGGAGGGCGGCCGCGCGCGCGAACCAGGTCATGGCCTCGCTGCCCGGCTCGGGCAGTGAGGGGTCAGGCAGGGTCTCGGGTGGCTGGACCACAGCAGGGTGACCGGCGACGGCCCACAGGGACATCTCGAATCCCCACGCCATCCAGACCATCCAGGCGGCCACGATCCCGGCCGCCTCGGCGTCACACTCGGGTGCCAGCGCCGAGGCGACAGCGTCCCGTACAGCCCCGTCCTGGGCATCGTTGATGGCGCACAGCAGCGCCACCACGCGGGCGGGGGTGTCCGTCTCGGCCGAGACGATGGATGCCCGCTCCAGCGTGGACACGTCGGCGGCATCGACGAGGGTCGACCACACCGACGGCCACGCCACGGCCTCCAGGAGCGCGCTCACGGCCGTCAGCCCTGGCCTCGGTACGCGGAACGGTGGTCGAGCCAGGTTCCGGAGTAGGCGTGGCGGATCTTCCACGTGAGGATGTCCGCGTTGAACATGCTGCCCACCGTCGGGTCGGACTGGGTGAACAGCTCCGGGGCGTCGCTGGAGTTCACGAATCCCAGCTCCAGCGTGGGCGCCTGCCGCGGGTCCGCGATCAGGAACCAGTCGTTCACGTCGGTGTAGTAGTCGACCACGATCACCTCCAGCCCGCGGTGCAGGTTCGGGATGTCGGACGGCCCCTCACTGCCCCCGCCCGGGATCGCCACCACCGACGTGGAGAGCTGGTACGCCAGCGGCTCCAGATCGGACGGCACGACCAGGAACCGCGGGACGAGGGAGAGCAGGTCCTCGGCGTCGCCGTAGGCGGCCTGGCGGCGCATGGCCTTACGGGCGGCGTCCAGCGCGCTCTGAGACAGCGCGGCCGACGTCGCGGTGTTCGCGTGGGTGGCGTGGAACAGCGCCACCGAGTCGTACGTCATCGTGACGTTCGACGAGAGCATGTTGAACACGAACCGGTACAGCGTCAGCGCGGCCGACCGACCCAGACGCATCGGGATGCGCCGGATGGCGTCCATGTCGTCGTTCTTGATCATTTCCCACGTGAGGTCCTCGGTACCGCCCTTCTTCACCGCGGTGTACGTGGCCTGCTCGTCGGGAGGGGACGTCAGCGGCTGGTACGGCGCGGCCTCGTTCACCGTGGGCAGCAGGCCGTACCCGCCGAAGCGGGTCCGCTTCTGCTCCCGGAAGTCGATCCCGGTCGACACCGACGAGGCGAAGCGCACCCAGTCGCGCCACTGCGGAATGGCGTTGTACTCGGCGATCATCCGGCGCGTCACGCTGTCACCGAGGACCTGCGCCCACGATGTGGAGTCCATCGACTCCATCGACCGGGCGCTGTCGTACCGGCCGGCGTCGGTGAGCACCATCCGGGAGACGTCCTGCCCGGACAGGAAGTCCAGCTTCGGCCGCGCGATGTCGAGGTAGGCCTCGGTCAGCGACCGGTACCCCACGGTTGACCTGCTCGGTGAGGTCTCCCAGAACGCATCGAGCGCAGACGTCTTCCTGTCGCGCTCGTCGGTTGTCACGGTTGCTCCGGCCACGGGGCCGACTCCCTCCGGTATGGCTTCCACGGCCGCCCTGGCGGTGTGGACGAGGTCGATCCGGGCCGAGAGTTCGGCCTCGGTGAAGTGCTCCGGCAACGCCTCGGCGACGGCGCCGGCGAGCCCGGCGGGCAGGCCGCGCGCAGCCACCTCCCGCTCGATGACGTCGCGCCCCCGGGCGGTCGTCTGGTCGTGCCTCACGAGTTCGGCGTCGAGGGCCAGGCCCCCGGCGACGGCGCGCACCGCCCGGCCCCCAGCCGCAGGCACCGCGACTACGTCCACGGAGTTCACTCCGACGATGGCGGCGGCCTCGGTGGTCCCCGGGGAGAACCGCGCCATCACGTCGTGCGAGATGCCCACGAACGGCGCCTCACGGCCGGCGGCGGCCAGCGACAGCGCCACGTCGAACGCCTCGGCCACCCGGCCGGCGGACGGCAGCAGATGGAGGTCGGCCTCCAGCCCGGCCGGCGTCGCCTCCACAGCACCGAGGTAGCCGACCAGACCCCCGATCGCGGACGAGCGGAGCGCGGACTCGTCGCGGTGCCCGTCATAGACCTGGGCGCCCTCATAGAGCCCCACGGCCGTGTGCAGCACGTCGAGGGGGTAGGAGCGGCCGTTACGGGACTCCCCGGCCCGGATCACCTCGATCCGGAACACCCGGCCCCCGTCAGCCCCGGTCTCCCGGGCCTCCAGCACGCGGCCGGCGACGGTGTCCGCCACGGCCTCCACAGCACGATCGGCGACCGTCACGGCGCCGCCCTCCTTCGTCTTGGTCCTCGGTGCGCGCCGCACATAGTCGATCTTCTGATCGGCGGCCGGCGGCGCCCCGGACGGACGCCGCACGTAATCGATCTTTCGGGGCCCGGTCTTCTTCCCGGTCCGCCCGGCCTTCCCAGGCCACTCGCCGCGGGCGTCGTGGTACAGGGAGGCGCAGTAGCCCTTGACGTTGGTGAGCCCGGTCCGGGCACCCGTCCCGGACACCTCGGCCACACACCGGGTGAACGCGCCGTTCGTGTGCCAGCGGATACGGCGCGCCCCCGGGCCCGTCAGCCAGTACCGCCGGAGTTCGTTCTCGTTCCCGTCCCCACCGGCCTCGGTGACGCCCTGGCGGTCCTCGGCGAGCGTGAACAGCACGGCGGCGGCATCGAGGTCGTCGGCGTCGAGCGCGGCAAACAGCGCCTCACGCTCGCCAGCGGTCAGCACCGCCGTCAGATCCTGGTCCGTCATCCGTCCACCCTCAGTTGCCCCGAGTCAAGATTACTGCCAGTAATGGGCTCATGGTGTGGAAAGATGGGCCCTGACCTGGTCCGGTCCAGCGGCCCCGCGGTGTCTCCCCGCGGGGCCGCTGTCATGTCCGGACCCGTCAGGCCGAGCGCGGCCAGGACCTCGAGCCGCTCCACGGGATCGCACACGTACCGACGCACGGTGGCCGCGGCCCGGAGTGCTACCGGCCGGGAAACGCTCGTCGCGTCCTGGCCGTAGCTGGGCGGGCCGCTCACGCCGCGGTCCGCTCGACCTCGACGGGCACCGCGGCGTCGAGCAGCGCTCCGTGGTGCTGACCTCCACACCGGCACGTGCACCCGCGGGGCGGGCCGACTGCGAGCAGGCACAGCTGGGAGCACTGGGCGGCGTCGATCAACTGGCGTGCGGTCGGCGGGGCGTGGGGTGCCACAGAAACCACGCAAGCCACGGAATCGGGGTGGGGGGTCGTCATCGGGTGGTCCTCTCGTCGCCACAGAAACCACGCAAGCCACGGAAAGGCGCGGGCGCGGTCATGCGACCCGTCCCGGGCGCTGGGTTTCTGTGTGTTCCGTGGTTTGTGTGGCGGGGTGGAGCGCCTTGGGGTGCACGGCGTAGGTGGCCGAGCGGGGGCGTCCGCGGCGGCCGGCCGGTGCCTCGCGCAGCGGGCTGAGGTAGCCGTGGTGCTCGAGCAGGCCGATCGGTTCGTCGAGGTCGGCGGCCTTGGGGAACCGGGAGCGGGACGCGGCGACGTGCAGGTCCCGGACGGAGACCAGCGGCTTGCCCAGGCGCTGAAGGACTCCGAGCAGGTACCGGGCGGCCTCGGTGGCTGGGTCCTGCCGCATCCGGGTGAACGCGGCGAGCGTGTGAGCGGTGTAGAACTCGCCCAGCGCGATAGCTCGCCGCGCGGTCTCCGCGGGGATCAGCAGGTCCTTGCCGACCGCGTCAGGGTGGTCTGCGATGTGCAGCAGGCCAGCGATACGGACCGTGGCCCCGACGAGCTTGCCGCCCCATTCCCGGGCGCCGCCCCCAAGGTCGCCGGTCGGGCGGAGACGGACCTCGACGTCGCGTTCGTAGTCGAGCATCACCGCGCGGGCGGCCTCGTCGAAGGTGAGCTCGACGAGCTCGGGGGTCTCGGCCAGCGTGACCGCGAGGCGGCGCAACTTGCCGGTGTAGTCGGCGGCGACCGACTCGGCGACGCACGGAGCACCGATCTCGCGCCACCCGACCATGTCCCGGGGCAGGCAGTACAGGAACCGGGCGAGCAGGCCACTGCGGTGCAGGACGGTGTTCGTCGCGACCTCGGCCAGCACACCGGGCTGGATCATCACCGAGACCGTGAGCGCCGGCCGCTCGATGACCTCGGGCGGGCGGCCCACCCGGTTGACGGTCTTCGCGTCCCCGGCGTGGCCTTTGAGGTACAGGTCCAGGTTGGGTGTGCCGTTGGAGTACCGGCCGCCGATCATGTCGAAGATGCCGCCCTCGGCGGAGAGCACCGCGATCCGGTCGCCGTTGCGCAGCATCAGCGTGGCCAGCGCCTCGGGGGTGGCGTCGTCCGCAACCAGCTGGGGCGGATCGGGGACGACGATCGTCTCGGCGTGCTGGGTGGCGTCGATGGCCTCGGCCGTGAGCGTGGCGCGCTTGGAAGCGTCTTTCTCCTTGCCGGCCGCGTTCTTCGCCGTGGTCGCGTACTGCTCGGCGACCTCCCGCTGAGTCAGCGCCTCCAAGCGCATGTTCACCCGGTACTCGTCCTGGCTGAGTTCCTTCTCCGCCAGGACGAGCGGGCGGGTCATCGCGTCGTGCACCGCGCTCTTGCGCTGCGCCGGATCGGCGATCCCGACCATGTACAGGTTGGTCTGCTCCCGCCACCCCCCGCGCACCGTCACGACCGCCCGGCCGCCGGCGGCGGTCGACAACGCGCCCAGGGCGGATGTGCCGGCCATGGCCGGGTCGGTCTGGGTGAACCGGGCGACTCCCGCCACCTGCTCGGCCACCCACCCGGGCAGTTGCTCGACCGGGAACGGCGGGAGGGCGGTGTGGGCGTCGAGTGGGATCGGGTCCGGGTCGAGGTCGGGTTCCTGGGCCAGGGCGAGGAAGTCGGCGGCGGTGTGCCCGGCGGCGAAGTAGTCGTCCGCCCCGACCTTCATCCCGGGGGTGTCCTCGGGGAACAGCACGTGCTCGACCCGGGCGCCCTTGGACGTCAGGTACCGCGTCAGCCCGACGAGCTCGGCCTGTACCTGCTCCTTGACCATCACGTCGGAGTCGAACGCGACGATGACCCGCCGGTCGCGCCACTCGATGTCGCGGAAGTCCTCGAGCGGCATCCCGCCGGAGCGCCACGCGGACACCCCCAGCAGGGCGACGGCCACCAGGCCCCGGGAGACGAGCGCGTCGGCCTTGATGGGCCCCTCGGTGATGACCAGTGCCGACCGGGCGGAGCGCAGTTGCGGCGCCGCCCACGGCGGTACGTCGAGGTACACCCGAGACCCGGGAACGTTCTCGTACTTCACGGCCCGGACCCGGCCGTGGTCGTCGGTCAGCTCCCGCGGGTCGTCCGGCCGGTACTGATGTCCGACCACCACACCGGCGGTGTTCCACCCCGGGATCAGCAGGCCCGGAACCGAGCACTGCACCGCGGCGAACCCGAGGTCGGTCAGCCGCTTCTTGATGTCCACCGACACATACCCGCGGGCAGCCGCGGTCGTCGGGTCGACCGCGGACGACCGCAGCTTCGCCGCGTGCTGGGGGAACAGACCCAACCCGTACTCCGTCACCAGCCCACCCCGCGCTCCGCGAGAATGCCGTTGACCATGAGGTGCGTGTCATCGCTGGGGTGGGCCCAGACGATGTCCCGCAGGACCCACGTCGGCCAGGTCGCCAGGACGGAACGCCGGTGCGCGGCGTAGGTGGTGGCCGAGATGGCGTCGCCGATCAGGCTGTCGATCCGCCACTCGAGCGGGACTTCCTCGTCGCCGTCCGCCGGGACAACGGCACCGGCGCACGCGGCGCAGCCGAGCACCGGGTTATCGTGATGAGCGTCGTCGCTGCCCGCGAGATGTCTGCCGTCCAGTTCCCAGGCTGGGCGGCTTTCTCGTTTCGGGGGCGGGTCGCCCGATGGCGTCCGGGCGCGCGAGAATGGCACGGGTCGTCGACCTCCTGGTAGAGCAGGCGGTTGGTGATCAAGGGCCCGTTCCGGGGTTGCACCCCCGGGCGGGCCCGTTCTGTTGTCGGCCACAGCTACGCGGCCTCGGTGGTGGGCGTGGTGGCGCTCTTACGCGCCGCGCGCGTCGTCCGGCTCTTGCGGGCGAGCATCTGCATGTGGGCCTTGAGCGCGGACTCGGCGAGCCGGGCGCGCTCGTCGGGCGGCAGCTTGCCGTCCGGGTCGACCTGCTTCTCGAACCGAGCGAGGAAGGCGTTTCGGGCCGGCGCAGTAGCGGCGGAACGCTCCCGCTCGGGAGTCCGCGACCAGCGCAGGTTGGCGCCGTAGCGACCGACGAGGGAACGGTCTTCAGGCGAGGGGATCGACACGGGGGCTCCGTGGGCAGCAGAAGAACGCCTCCCGCCGAGGAGGCACCACCCACACGCCCTAAACGGCCCCGCGTGACAGACCGGCGCAATGCGCTACTGGTGCTCAGCATACGTACCGCTCTGGCCTATAGCGGTACACGGGATGTGGTCCCGAGGGGGACCACACGAAGGGCGGCCGTGATCCGTTCCTCTCGGACCTGGACATGCCTTCCGCATGACTGGCACCGAAGGTGGTGCTTTCGGTCGTCCCAGTCCCACTCGTCCGGGTCGCCGGACATGTCGAAGGTCGTCTCCGGTACTCCTACGATCTCCCGCGCTGTCACCGCACCGCGCTTCCAGCCCCACGGGACAGGTAGGGGCCGCAGGCCCAGGTCTGTCCCAGGGCCCAGCACGTATCTCGCGAGCCGGTGATCGCGCCCGACCTCACGGCAGCCGCGGCAGACGATGTCGATGCCGCGGTAGTCAGCTGGGACTCCCCGTCCGACCTTCCATGGGTCCTCGGCGCCGTCCGCCTTCCTGCGGCGACTCACAGCCGGTCCCCCAGGGCCAGGCGCCCGGCGGACTCGCGCGCCCGTTCCTCGGCCGTCGAGCGGGCGTAGCGGGTGAGCATCTGCCGGGAGCGCCACCCGGCGTTGTGCATCAGGTCCGTCTCGTTCCCGCCGGCGGCGAGGAAGTAGTGGGCCCACGAGTGCCGGAGCTGGTGAGGGTGGACGTCGAGTCCGACGGTCTTGGCTCGGCGGACGATCATTTGGTAGACACCGTCCGCGGTCATCGGGCCGCGCCCGGACTCCGCCAGCCACCACGCGGGCAGGGCGGCCGTCCGTTCCTTGGCGCGGGCCCGGGAGTAGCGGTCCATGGCGACGGCCGTCTTGGCGCCGTAGCGGACCATGCGCGGCCGGCGGCCCTTGCCGACCACGGTCACCACCCGGCCGTCGAGGTCGACGTCGTCCACGGTGATGCTGGCCAGCTCCGAGCGGCGCAGCCCGGTGTCGAGGAACAGCCGGACGGCCGCGGCGTCGCGCCGGTCCTTGAAGGTCCGGCCGTTCAGGCTTGCGAGCAGGGTCCGGATGTCCTCCTCGCCGACCACCGGCACCGGCCGCTCCGGGACGGTGGGCGACTTCATCCGCTCCGTGGGCGAGCGGTCGATCTCCTCCTCATCGACGCACCAGGCGAAGAACTGCTGTACGGCCCGGTAGCGGCTGGACACGGTGGCGGGAGACATCCCGCGGTCGCGCAGGCTGATGATCCAGTCCTCGATGTCCGCGCGGGTCACTTCGGTGGCGGTGCGCGCAGGGCGGCTGTCAAGGAATTCGTCGAGCTGGGCGGCACCTTCTACATAGACCTTGCAGGTCTGGTTGCTCTTGTCTCCGGCGCGTAGCGAGCGCAGCCAGGACGGGATCAGGGCGCCGATGGTCCCCTGCGCACGTCCGGCCGCCCGATCTTCGGGGGTAGGCACGTGCCGGAACTTATCCGTTGACGTAGCGGTATGGCAAGGCTATGGTCGGGCCATCAACTTAATAACCCCTGGTAGACAGCGGTTTTCAGCCACCTAGCGATCACTGGCGTGACCCGATACCAAAACGGTATCGAGTGGACCCACATCCTTACGCACCAGGTGTCTGCGGTCACAGTGATCCCGACCCGCCCCCGGCGCCGGGTCCGATGTGCTCGCTCCGGACGTCCCGTGCCACTCACAGCCACCACCAGCACGGACGATTGGCCGGCCGCGTGGCGCCGGCCTCCAGTCGGGAGGGTCACGCCGGCGCGCGGGTGGGCCCGGATGTCCGGCATTCTCGGGACACAGCTCGCGGACGGGCCGGAACGGCCGACGGGAAGCAGGCGGCTCGGCGGCCGGCGCGGACCGTCCAGGACTGGAGGGGTGACCGGTGGCGGGAGGCCGACTCGACGGCACAGACACGCTGGACGGCACGGACACACCGGATGGCACGGACACACTCGGCGGCACGGACACCCCGAACGGCGCGCAGACTTCGACAGCCCAGGCCGCGCAGGTCCGGGCGGCGACGGTCCGGGCCTTCGAGCATGTCGCGGGGTACCTGGACGGCCTGCGGGAGCGCCCCGTCGCCCCGGCCTCGGGATACGAGAAGATCCGCGCCCAGCTCGGCGGGCCGCTGCCGGCCGGGCCCTGCGATCCCGTCGAGGTCGTCGACACGCTCGCCGCCGCGGCGGCCGACGGGCTCACCGCCACCGGGTCGCCCCGCTTCTTCGGGTACGTGATCGGCGGGATCGTGCCCGCGGCGCTGGCCGCCGACGTGATGGCCGTCGCCTGGGACCAGAACGCGGGCCTGTCCAGCCTGGCCCCGGCGGCTGCCGCCGCCGAGTCGGTGGCCGGGTCGTGGGTCAAGGAGCTGCTCGGGCTGCCCGCGTCCGCCTCGGTCGGAATCACCACCGGCACGCAGATGGCGCACGTGACCGCGCTGGGCGCCGCACGGCACCGGGTGCTGGCCCGCCACGGTTGGGATGTGGAGGCCGACGGCCTGCACGGGGCCCCGCCGGTGCGCGTTCTCGTGGGCGCCGACCGGCACACCACGGTGGATGTCGCGCTGCGCCTGCTGGGGTTCGGCACCCGCCGGCTGACGGTGGTGGCCGCGGACGAGGCGGGGCGGATGCGGCCCGACGCGCTGCGCGCGGCGCTCGCGGACGGGTCCGGCCCGGCGATCGTGGTGGCCCAGGCCGGCGAGATCAACACCGGCGCCTTCGACCCGCTCGCGGAGATCTGCGCGATCGGCCACGAGCACGGGGCGTGGGTGCATGTGGACGGCGCCTTCGGGCTGTGGGCGGCCGTGTCCGCGTCGGCCCGGCGCCGGGACCTGGTCGCGGGGATGGCGGCTGCCGACTCCTGGGCCACGGACGGGCACAAGTGGCTCAACGTGGCCTACGACTGCGGGATCGCGATCGTCGCCGACGATCGGGCGCACCGGGCGGCGATGTCCACCCGGGCGGACTACCTCGTCCACGCCACGGACGGCGAGCTCGACCCCCTGGAGTGGACGCCGGAGTTCAGCCGGCGGGCCCGCGGGTTCGCCCTGTACGCCGCGCTGCGCTCGCTCGGGCGGTCGGGCCTGACCGAGCTGGTCGACCGCTGCTGCGCGCACGCGCGGCGCTTCGCCGTGTCCCTTGCCGCGCTGGACGGCGTCGCGGTGCTCAACGAGGTCGAGCTCAACCAGGTGCTGGTGCGGGTGGACGACGACGACGCGACGACTGCCGCGACCACGGATCTGGTGGTCGCGGGCGGGGAGGCGTTCGTGTCGGGCACGGTGTGGCGCGGCCGGGTGGCGATGCGGGTCTCGGTCTGCAACTGGATGACGACCGAGGCCGACGTCGACCGGGCGGTGGCCGCGGTGGCGGCCGCCGCCACCGCGGCCCGCGCCGGCAACCGCCCCCGCGCCGCCGCCGCCCACACGACCAGCCATCCTCGCACGGGCTCGGCAGGCGGGTAGCCCGACTCGGCCCGACCAGCGCCGCACCGTCCTCGGTGCAGTCCGATGCGCAGTCCTGCGTGTAGTCCTGCGTGTAGTCCGATGAAGGGCCGGCGGGTGTGCGACGGCCTGTTTGCGTGCCCCCGGGCGGGACACGTCGGCATCTTCCCGAAGTCCGTCCAGCGGGCCGGGTTAGGCTGCTGGGAAGACGCCGGACGACGACCGACACCCCACACGGACACCGAGAGACACAATGCCGTCACCGTCACCCCGAGAATCAACCTGAGGACAATTGAACGAGGGAACTACCTAAATCTCGTCACACGTTTCTCAGCGCGTCACCGAACACCCTGAGCCACCGCCCCAGTACCGCCTCCCACAGAGCATCGACCGGCGTGCCCTCCGCGCGCGGGAAGGTCCGACGACATGCCGAACTCTTTCGTCCACCTTCACGTTCACACCGAGTACTCGATGCTCGACGGTGCGGCACGACTCAAGGACATGTTCAACGAGGTCTCGCAGCAGGGCATGCCCGCCGTGGCGATCACCGACCACGGCTACATGTACGGGGCGTACGACTTCTACAAGCAGGCGACCGCGGCTGGCGTGAAACCGATCATCGGCTGCGAGGCGTACGTCGCGCCGGAATCACGGCTGCTCAAGCAGCGCGTCCGCTGGGGCGAGCCGCACCAGAAGAGCGACGACGTCTCCGGCGGTGGCTCCTACACCCACATGACGATATGGGCGCGGAACGCCGAAGGCCTGCACAACCTTTTCCGGCTCAATTCCCGGGCATCCATCGAGGGCCATTACATCAAGTGGCCGCGCATGGATCAGGAGATCATCACCGAACACGCCGCGGGCCTGATGGCGACGACCGGATGCCCCTCCGGAGAGGTCCAGACCAGGCTGCGGCTCGGCCAGTACGACGCCGCGCTGAAGGCCGCCGCGACCTACCAGGAGATCTTCGGCCGCGACAACTACTACTGCGAGATCATGGACCACGGCATCGAGATCGAGCGCCGGGTCCGTGACGGGCTGGTCGACATCGCCCGCGCGCTCGACATGCGCTTCGTGGTCACCAACGACTCGCACTACACCTACGAGGCCGAGCGGACGACCCACGCCGCGCTGCTGTGCGTCCAGACCGCGTCGACGGTGGCGAACCCGGCCTTCCAGTTCGAGGGCTCGGGCTACTTCCTGAAGAGCGCCGAGCAGATGTACGCGATCGACACGTCCGACGCCTGGCAGCAGGGCTGCGAGACGACACTGATGATCGCCGAGCGGGTCGACCCGGCCGGCATGTTCACCAAGCAGAACCTGATGCCGCGCTTCCCCGTCCCCGACGGGGAGACCGACGAGTCGTGGTTCCGCAAGGAGACCTGGGCGGGCATGGCCCGGCGGTTCCCCGACGGGTTCGACGAGGAGCACCGCGCCCGGGTCGAGTACGAGCTCGGGGTCATCCTCGCGATGGGCTTCCCGTCCTACTTCCTGGTGGTCGCGGACTTCATCATGTGGGCGAAGAGCCAGGGAATCCCGGTCGGCCCCGGGCGCGGGAGCGCGGCGGGCTCCATGGTCGCCTTCGCCCTGGGCATCACCGACCTCGACCCCATCCCGCACAGCCTGCTGTTCGAGCGGTTCCTCAACCCCGACCGCGTCTCGATGCCGGACATCGACATCGACTTCGACGAACGTCGGCGCGGCGACGTGATCCGCTACGTCACCGAGAAATGGGGCGACGACCGCATCGCCCAGATCGTCACCTACGGCACCATCAAGGCGAAGGCCGCCATCAAGGACTCCTCCCGGGTCCTCGGCTACCCCTACGCGGTGGGCGACCGGATCACCAAGGCGATGCCGCCGGCCGTCATGGGCAAGGACATCCCGCTCGGCGGGATCTTCGATCCCAAGCACCCCCGCTACAGCGAGGCCGGCGAGATCCGGGGTCTCTACGAGTCCGACGCGGACGTCCGCAAGGTCATCGACACGGCGAAGGGCCTGGAGGGGCTCATCCGCCAGGCGGGCGTGCACGCCGCCGGTGTGATCATGTCGGCTGAACCGATCATCGACCACATCCCGGTGTGGCGCCGCGACGCCGACGGCGCGATCATCACGCAGTTCGACTACCCGACCTGCGAGAACCTCGGCCTGCTGAAGATGGACTTCCTCGGCCTGCGCAACCTCACCGTGATGGACGACGCGGTGCGCAACGTGGAGGCGAACCGCGGCTTCAAGATCGATCTGATGGCTCTGGAGCTCAACGACACCGCGTCCTACGAGCTGCTCGCCCGCGGCGACACCCTCGGGGTGTTCCAGCTCGACGGCGGGCCGATGCGCTCACTGCTGCGGATGATGCGCCCGGACAACTTCGAGGACATCTCCGCCGTCCTCGCGTTGTACCGGCCGGGGCCGATGGGCGCCAACTCGCACATCAACTACGCGCTGCGCAAGAACGGCCAGCAGGAGATCACCCCGATCCATCCCGAGCTCGCCGAGCCGCTGGCCGACATCCTGGACACCACCCACGGCCTGATCGTGTACCAGGAGCAGGTCATGGCCATCGCGCAGAAGGTCGCCGGCTACACACTCGGCCAGGCCGACCTGCTGCGCCGCGCGATGGGCAAGAAGAAGAAGGAGATCCTCGACAAGGAGTTCGTGCCGTTCTCCGACGGCATGAAGGCCAGCGGATTCTCCGCGGCCGCCATCAAGACCCTGTGGGACATTCTCGTCCCCTTCTCCGACTACGCCTTCAACAAGGCACACACCGCCGGCTACGGCCTGGTCTCCTACTGGACGGCCTACCTCAAGGCGAACTTCCCGGCCGAGTACATGGCGGCGCTCCTGACCTCGGTACGCGACGACAAAGACAAAAGCGCGATCTATCTGAACGAGTGCCGGCGGATGGGAATCCGCGTCCTGCCGCCGGATGTGAACACCTCCGACGCCGACTACACCGCGCACGGCGACAACGAGATCAGGGTCGGCCTCGCCGCGATCCGCAACGTCGGCATCAACGTCGTCGAGTCGATCGTGCGCAACCGGAAGGCGAAGAGCCGGTTCACCTCGTTCCCCGACTTCCTCGACAAGGTCGACGCCGTCGCCTGCAACAAGCGCACGATCGAGTCGCTCATCAAGGCCGGTGCGTTCGACGCCCTCGGCCACACCCGCCGCGGCCTGGTGGAGAAGCACGAACAGGCCGTCGACGCGGTGATGGGCGTGAAGAAGAAGAACGCCGAGGGCCAGTTCGACCTCTTCGCCTTCGACGGCGAGGACGCCGAGGAGGACACCGCCCCCATCTTCGGCGTGCAGGAGTTCTCCGACCAGGAATGGGACAAGTCCGTACTGCTCTCCCACGAGCGGGAGATGCTCGGGCTCTACGTCTCGGACCATCCGCTGCTCGGGGTCGAGCACATCCTCGCCGCGAAGGCCGACTGTGGCATCGCCTCCCTCAACGGCGGCGACTACCCGGACGGCTCGGTCGTCACCATCGGCGGGATCATCTCCAGCCTGCAACGCAAGGTGACCAAGCAGGGGAAGCTGTGGGCCCTGGCCACCGTGGAGGACCTCGAGGGCGGCCTGGAGGTCATGTTCTTCCCGGCGACCTACGAGACCTGCTCGACCCAGCTCGCCGAGGACGCGGTCGTCATCGTCAAGGGGCGGGTCGACAAGCGGGAGGACACCCCTCGCCTGGTCGCCTCGGATCTGACCGTGCCCGACCTCAGCGAGCACTCCCTGAGCCCGCCGGTGGTGATCACTCTGCCGGCGTCGCGGGTCAACCCGCCCACCGTCGATCGGCTGCGCGAGGTGCTCGGTGACCACCCCGGCACCACCGAGGTCCACCTGCGCCTGCAGTCGGCGAGCCGCACGACCCTGCTCCGGCTCGACGACGCTTACAAGGTGCAGCGGACGGCCGCGCTGATGGGTGACCTCAAGGCCCTGCTGGGGGCCTCCGCCGTCGCCTGAACAAACCCCCGGCCGGGGCCCCTGCCTGGGGCTCCCGCCGCGGTCCGACGCCTGCCGTCGCCTCCTCCGCGCGACGCTGGCTGGTGGCCCATCACCGCGACACGCGCGACGCGATCCGCGACACCGTTTGCGACACCCCTCGCCGGGGGGAGCATGGGCGGTGACGTGGGTTCGCGTCGCCCTGCCTTCGCCGACGCCACCCCTGGCAGACTGATGGGCCGAGTTCCGCGTGCACCGCGAGACCGGCCTCCGGGCCGCGTGGCGCACCGCGCGGGCCCGGTGGCGGCGCCTCCGGCAGGCGGACCCGGTATCCCGGGACCGGAGGAGAATGTGACGGTCGATCGTCCCGTCGACACAGAACCCGACCAATCCGCGCTCGACCAGCCCGCGCTCGACCAGCCCGCGCTCGATCACCAGCCCGCCGCCGCGACACGGCCGGACCGGCCCTCAGCGCCGCCGCTGACGGCCAACGCGGGGCCGCCTCGGCAGTGGAGCCCCCCGACGACCCGGCCCGCGGGCTTCGACTGGCCGTCCGAGGTCGACCGGGCCGGCCGGGACCTGCTGCTCGACCTGTTCGGGCCCGACCCGGAAGTCCGCGTCGAGATGTGGGACGGGTTCATCCTCGGGCCCGACACCTCGACGAAGGTGGTCATCCGCTCGCCGCACGCGCTGCGGCGGGCGCTGTTCCACCCCGGCGAGCTGGGGTTCGCCCGCGCCTACGTGGCCGGCGACGTCGAGATCGACGGGGACGTCTTCGCCGCGCTGGCGCTGCGGGAGCGGATCGCGCGGCTGCGGCCGTCCCCGGCGGCGGTGCGGGCGCTGGCGGTGCTCGTCCGCCAGTTCGGCCCGCGGCCGCCGCAGCCGCCTCCGGAGGAGGCCCGGATGCGTAGGCGCGGCCGGCAGCACAGCCGTTCCCGCGACGCCGCCGCGATCTCCCACCACTACGACGTCTCGAACGACTTCTACCGGCTGGTCCTCGGGCCGTCCATGACCTACTCGTGCGCGGTCTGGGACTCACCGGCCACCAGACTGACCGCCGCGCAGACAGCCAAGCACGAGCTGGTCTGCCGCAAGCTCGGTCTGCGGCCCGGCGAGCGGCTGCTGGACATCGGCTGCGGCTGGGGCAGCATGGCGCTACATGCCGCGCACCACCACGGTGTCCAGGCGGTGGGGATCACGATCTCCGCGGAGCAGGCGGCCGAGGCACGCCGCCGGGTCACCGAGGCGGGCCTGGAAGACAGGATCGAGATCCGCCTGCAGGACTACCGGGAGATCACCGACGGCCCGTTCGACGCGATCAGCTCGGTGGGCATGGTCGAGCACGTCGGCCGGGCGAAGCTGCCGATCTACTTCGACAACCTGTTCCACCTGCTCCGGCCGGGCGGGCGGCTGCTCAACCACGGCATCTCCTTCCCGGGCGACCCGGTCGGGGCCGCCCGCGGCCGGCCGCGACTCGGTCCGCTCCCACTACCCCGCGATGCCGACTTCCTGCACCGCTACGTCTTCCCCGACGGGGAGCTGCACGAGATCGGCGCGCTCGTCACGCTGATGCAGGGCGGCGGCTTCGAGGTGCGCCACGTGGAGAACCTGCGCGAGCACTACGCGCTGACGCTGCGGGCGTGGGTCGCCAACCTGGAGAACCGGTGGGACGAGGCGGTCGCGCTGGTCGGGGCGGGCCGGGCCCGGGTGTGGCGGCTGTACATGGCCGGCTCCGCGCTCAGCTTCGAGGCCGGCCGGTCGCAGATCCACCAGGTGCTCGGCGTACGCCCCGATTCCGGCGCCTCGCACCAGCCACTGCGGCCGTCGTACTGACCGGCCGTCGTACTGAACGGCCGCCTTCCTGAACGGCCGCGGCGGCCGGGCCGGGGTCGGGTCCCCGGTCCGGTCACCGCGGCAGGCGGAAGCCGAGGTCGGCCGGGGGGACGGAGACGTCCATCTGGGCCTTTTGGAGGCGGCCGGAGAGTTCCCAGGTCAGGGACTGCCAGCGGGTCACCTGGTCGAGGACCCACTGGCCGGACTGACGGGCGCCGTTGCCGGAGCGCCCGTTGCCGCCGAAGGGCAGGTGCGCCTCGGCGCCGGAGGTGGAGGTGTTCACGCTGACCATTCCGGCGCGCACCCCGCGCCGGAAGCGCCGGACGGTCACCGGGTCCCCGGTGAAGATCGACGAGGACAGCCCGTAGCCGGGCAGGTTCGCGAGCTCGACGGCCTCCTCCAGGTGGCGGTAGGTGGTCAGCCCGACGATCGGGCCGAAGGTCTCCGCGGTGAACAGCTCGTCGTCGGGGCGTACCCGGTCGACGACGACCGGGTGGTAGTAGAGGCCGGGCTCGGGGTCGCCGACGAACCCGCGCCGCGGGCTGGCCGGGCCGATCCGGCCGAGCGCGGTGGACCCGAACGGCTCGTGGTGGTCGCGGACGCACGCCAGATGATCCTCGAACCCGGCGGCGAACCGCGCGTCGAGCAGCGGGCCGTAGAGGACGTCCCGGGTCGGGTCGCCGAGCACGGCGCCGCTGACGGCCGCGGCCAGCCGGCGCCGGAACGCGTCGTGCACCGACTCGTGCGCGATCACCGTGCCCAGCGAGGTGCACCGCTGGCCGGCCGTCCCGAACCCGGCGAACAGCGCGGCGGCGACGGCGGCGTCCAGGTCGGCGTCGGGGGCCACGACCATCGGGTTCTTGCCGCCCAGTTCCAGGCAGGGCGACTGCAGGTGCCGGCCGCAGAGCGCGCCGACGAAACGGCCGACGGCCGTCGAGCCGGTGAAGCCGACCTTGTCGACGAGGCCGGCGTCCAGGGCGCGTTCGAGGCCGAGCGAGGTGGCCGGGCCGTCGGCGAGGACGAGGTTCGCCACCCCGGGCGGAACGCCGGCGGCGGTCAGCAGGTCCATCAGGGCCGCGGCGCAGGCGGCGGCGTACTCGGCGGGCTTCCACACCACCGCGTTGCCGGTCAGCAGCGCCGGCACCAGATACCAGGACGGCACCGCCACCGGGAAGTTGCCGGCGGTGATCACCATGACCACGCCGAGCGGCTCACGGTAGGTGAACAGCTCCCGGTCGGGCATCTCGGAGGGCACCGTCTGGCCGTGCGGGCGCCGGCCCTCGCCGCGGAACAGCGCGCAGGTGTCGATGATCTCGCGGACCTCCCCGCGCGCCTCCGCCAGCGGCTTGCCGACCTCCCGGGTGACCAGCCGGGCCAGTGTCTCCGCGTTGTCCTCGACGAGCCGTCCGAAGGCGCCGACGACCTCGCCGCGCACCGGCGCCGGGACGTCGGCCCACTCCCGCTGGGCGGCGCGGGCGGCGGCCGCGGCCGCGACGATGGCCTCCGCCCCGTCCAGCACGACCTCGGCGACGACGTCGCTCAGGCGGGCCGGGTTCGTCGAGCTGACGACGCGCGCGGTCTCCGGGGCGATGCCCGCCGGGCCGGCCGCGGCGTACAGGTCGTGCTGGCGGCCGCCGATCACCGCCGCCACCCGGCGTGGATGAACGAGCGTCATAGCGGTCCTTTCTCCTGCGTGGCGGTGACCGGCGGCGAGGCCTTCTCAGCAGCCTCGGGCTCCGCCGGAACGAGGGACTCCGGCGAAACGAGGTGGGTGAGCACCCGGTCGAGGGCACGCACCCCGGCGGCGAGCTCCTCTGCGCCGATGGTGAGCGCCGGACGGAAGCGCAGCGCCCGCTCCCCCGCCGGCAGCAGCAGGACGTGCTCGCGTTCCCGCAGCAGCCGGACGACCTCGTCGCGCAGGGCACGGTCGGGCAGGTCCACGGCGCACATCAACCCACGGCCGCGGGCGTTGCTCAGCAGGCGGGGGTGGCGGCGGGCCAGCTCCTCGAGTCCGGCCAGCAGATCGGAGCCCAGGACGGCGGCCCGGTCGAACAGCCGCTCCGACTCCATGATCTCCAGCATTCGCCGGGAACGCACCATGTCGACGAGCCCACCGCCCCAGGTGGAGCTGATCCGGCCGGGCAGCCGGAAGACGTTGTCGGCGACCTCGTCCACCCGCCGCCCGGCCATCACCCCGCCGAGCTGGACCTTCTTGCCGAACGCGACGACGTCGGGGCGCAGGCCGAGCTGGGTGTGCGCCCAGGCGGAGCCGGTCAGGCCCACCCCGGTCTGCACCTCGTCGACGACGAACAGCGCGTCGTGGCGCTCGCACAGCGCCGCCATCGCGCGCAGGAACTCGCCGCGGAGGTGGTTGTCCCCGCCCTCGGCCTGGATCGGCTCGGCGAGGAAGCAGGCGATGTCGTGGCGGTGGCGGGCGAACGCCTCCTCGGCCTGCGCGAGCGCGCGCCGCTCGGCGGCGACCACCGCGTCCAGCGCCGCGCCGGTGCAGGGGAAGGTCACCGCCGGGCAGTCGACCCGGGGCCAGTCGAAGACCGGGAAGCGCGCGGTCTTGACCGGCTCGGTGTTGGTCACCGAGAGGGTGTACCCGCCGCGGCCGTGGAACGCCGACCGCAGGTGCAGCACCCGCCCGCCGAGCTCGGCGGGCCGCCCGTGTGCCTCGTTGTGCCGGCTCTTCCAGTCGAACGCGCACTTGAGGGCGTTCTCGACGGCCGCCGACCCGCCCTCGACGAAGAACAGGTGCGGCAGCTCCGGGTCGCCCAGCACCCGCGCGAAGGCCTCGACGAACTCGGCGTAGGCGGCGGTCGCCATGTCGGGGTTCGCCGGCTTGTTGACGGCCGCCCGGGCGAGCTCGGTGAGGAACTCCGGGTCGCCCAGCAGGGCCGGCGGGTTGATCCCGAGCGGCGCGGAGGCGAAGAAGCTGTAGAGGTCGAGGTAGCGCGTCCCGGTACGGGCGTCGACGATCGTGCTGCCGGTGCTGGCCGTCAGGTCGCAGACGACGTCGTACCCGTCGGTGAGGACGTGTCGGGACAACATCGGGATCACGTCGGCCGGCTCGGCCCGGGCACGGCTCCCCCCGCCCGGGCGGCCCGCGACACTCATGACGGCCACGGCCGGCCTCCTTCCAGCACCGCGCGGCCGTCCCACGAGGACGTCCGCGTCAGGGCACCAGGGTCGCGGTTACCGAGCGGAACCGCGATCCGATCATGGACAGCCCGGCCCCGCGGGCCGCCGGCACCCGGCCGCCCGCCACCCCATCGCGCCACACGAATCATCTCCTACCAGGACAGATCAGACACCAATACAGGCACCTGGCGTGGTACGTCGACCCCGCCTTCTGGGAACATCCCCTTCTGGGATCACCGGAAAAGTCCGACCGGTCGCGTTCCGGCGTCCCCGACAGGTTCCACCTGGAACGTCCAGCGTCACCGGACGCACCAGGCGGGCCACCACCGAGCGCCGCACGGGCGCCCCCGCACGAGGAGGTATCCAGGACGCGGTGCTGACGCCCCTGACCACGGACGACCCGCAGCGGATCGGTCCGTACCGGCTGGCCAACCGCATCGGCGCGGGCGGCATGGGCATCGTCTACCTCGGCTTCTCCGACGACGGCAAGCCGGCCGCGATCAAGGTTCCCTCGGCGGGGCTGGTGGACGACCCCGAGTTCCGCGCCCGCTTCCGCCAGGAGGTGGACGCCGCCCGCCGGGTGCGCGGCAACGCCGTAGCCGCCGTCATCGACGCCGACCTCACCGGGACGCGTCCGTGGATGGCCACCGAGTACGTCGAGGGCCGCAACCTCACCGACGCGGTCGCGACCCGGGGCCCGTTCGACGAGCGCCTGCTCACCGGGCTCGCCGTCGGTCTGGCCGACGCCCTGGTCGCCATCCACGCCGCCGGGGTGGTGCACCGTGATCTCAAACCGTCCAACATCCTGCTGGCCTGGGACGGGCCCCGCGTCATCGACTTCGGCATCGCCCGGGCCGAGAACAACACCTCGCACACCCGGGCCGGCAGCCTCATCGGCACCCTGACCTGGATGGCGCCCGAGCAGCTGCGCGGCGAGCGGGCCGGGCCGGCCGCCGACGTCTTCGCATGGGGGGCGTGCGTCGCGTTCGCGGCGGCCGGGCAGCCGGCGTTCCGCGGCGACCGGGCCGAGGCCGTCGGCCTGCAGATCCTCACCGGCGAGCCGGTGCTGGAACGCCTGCCACCGACCATCGAGCCGCACGTGCGCGCCGCGCTGCGCAAGGAGCCGGCCGCGCGGCCCAGCGCCGCCGAGATCCTCGGCGGGCTGCTCGGTCGGCCGGTCAGCGGCCCGGCCGACTCGGACGCGGCGACCGGGCTCCTGATGAGCCGGTGGTGGAACCTGCCGCCGACCCCGCCCGAGGGCGCCACGCCGCTGCGCGGGCACCCGCCGGCGGGCAGTCATCCCCGGGACGCCGATCCACACGGTGCCGGTCCACGGGGCGGCCCACCTCCCAGCGACTCCTACCGGGGCGCCCGTCCCCACGACGGGTACCCGGGCGGAGCGCAGCTCCAGCCCGGCCACCGGCCGAACCCCGGCCCGCCGGACGCCGGCTACCGCGGTCCGGACTCCGGACCGCGGGGCGGCTGGGCCGACTCCGGCCAGTCGGGCGGTGGCTGGCCCGGCTTCGGCGGGCCGGGCGCGGGACCGCCCGGAGCAGGACGTCCGGACGGCGGCGGACGGCCCGATCACGGCCGTCGCGGGATGCCCGTGGCCGTGCTCGCCGCCCTGGCGGTGCTGCTCGTCGTCGGTGGCGTCACCGCGGGAGCCCTGCTGCTGTCGGGCAGCGAGGGGGACGGCGGCCAGGCCGGCCCGTCCACGGGGCCGGACGTGACCTCCACCCTGAGCGGCCCGACCACCGCCCCCAACGGCGGGCCCACCACCTCGGCCGGGCCGACCGGGCCGGTCACGAACCCGACGAGCCCCGGCTCGGGCGCCACCACAGCGCCACCGACCACACCCGGGAGCGGGCCGACATCCACCTCGACGCCACGGCGGGTGATGAGCGCCGACGAGGCGGCCGGGGTCGTCCGCGAGCATGGCTACACCCCCGACATGGGCTCCTACGACCCGGACCGGATGCTCAACCTCGTCCGCGGCACCAGGCAGGGGGATGACGGCCGGCAGCGCCAGACGGCGTTCGTCTTCGCCGACGGCGAGTACCAGGGCACCGACACCAAAGCGCCGAGCAACGCCATCACGGTGGAGGTCAGGACGAACACCGACGCGACGGTGACCTACCAGACCTACGTCGCGAACGGAACGACACCCACGGGGACGACGTCGGTGCGTTTCCGCTGGAACGGCACGGATTTCGTGGCCCTCGACCCCATCCCGTCCGATGATCCGACGGTGGACAACCACCGCTGACGTGGCCATCGAGAACCGGCGACCCACCCCCCAACCGGGCGAGTGTGACGGGCACAACGGACGCACCCGGACGGGCCTACCGCGATTCGGGCACGAGAGTTGGCATTGTGGGACGCCCGACACAGTCGGGCGAAAGCAGCGCGCTCATGACATCACGGACAGGGGGCGGACGACGCCCACGGCAGGATCGACGCAGCGGCCCGGCCGGGCCGGTAACGAGGGGGCACGGTGCTGACACCGCTGGCGGCGGGTGACCCCCGGCGCATCGGCCCGTTCGAGATCCACAACAGGATCGGCGCCGGCGGGATGGGCTCGGTGTACCTCGGGTTCACCGCCGAGGGCCGCGCCGCGGCCGTCAAGGTGCCCGCCGAGGGCCTCGCCGGCGACCCCGAGTTCCGCGCCCGGTTCCGGCGCGAGGTCGAGGCCGCCCGCCGGGTCCGCGGCCGCGCCGTCGCCGCGGTCGTCGACGCCGACCCCGACGCGACCTCGCCCTGGATGGCCGTCGAGTACGTCGAGGGCACCAGCCTCGCCGACGCGGTGATCCGGCACGGCCCGCTCGAGCAGCGGCTGCTGCACGGCTTCGGGGTGGGCCTCGCCGACGCCCTCGTCGCCATCCACGCGGTCGGCGTGGTGCACCGCGATCTCAAGCCGTCCAACATCCTGCTCGCCTGGGACGGGCCGAAGGTGATCGACTTCGGCATCGCCCGGGCCAGCGGCACCCCGACCCACACCCGCACCGGCATCCTCGTCGGCACCCCCGCCTGGATGGCGCCCGAGCAGCTGCGCGGCGAGCGCGCGACCCCGGCGGCCGACGTGTTCGCCTGGGGTGCCTGCGTCACCTACGCGGCGACCGGGCACCCGCCCTTCGGCGGCGCCGAGCCGGCCGACGTGCTGACCGTGCTGCGCCGCGACGAGCAGCCCGACCTCGACGGCGTCCCGCCGGACCTGCTGGCCGCCGTGCGGGCGGCGCTGGCCCGCCGGCCCGAGGCCCGCCCGAGCGCGGCGGAGCTGGTCCGGACGCTGGTCACCGAACCCGGCTCGCGCGGCGGCTCCCCTGATCCCGCCCGGGCGGCGGCGAACGCGCTCACCCCGTGGCAGTGGGAACCGCCCGCGTCACTCGCGCACCACCCCGCCCACTCCGGCCGGGATGAGCGACCGGCCGCCGAGCGGGCCGAGCGACCGGACCGGGACGAACGGGCGACGCAGACGGCGCGCGGGGAACGAGAACGCGGGGAGCGGGGCGAGCGCGGAGAACGTGCCGGACGGATCGCGGCCGCGGCCGGCGCGGTGGCCGGCGCCGCCGACCCGGGCGGGCCCGCCGCCGGCATCCGGCGGACGGCGACGCGCGGGCCCGGGGGGCCGGCCGGCGGCCAGGGGGACGGCCCGGCGAAGTTCCGCGCCGTCGACCGGCCCACCCAGCCACTGGCGACCCGCGCGGACCCCGGTTCCTGGGAGGAGCCCCCGGGTGGGGACTCCTCCCTCGGCACCGTGCCCGTGCCGCGGTTGTCGGCGCTGGCCGACAACCGGAACGAGACCACCGACCCGTCGATCCGGCCGCGCCGGACCGCCACCGTGGCCTCGGTGTCGGCGTTCAACGCGGCGGAGGTGACAGGGCCGTTGCTGACCGCCCAGGCCCCCGCCGCCACCGGGGCCGGAGGGACCGGCACCAGTACCGGTAGCGCCGCCGGCGGCGCCGGTACCCGGGCCGGTGCCGGCGACCAGCCGACCGGCCGCGACCGCGAGCCGGACCACCCAGGTGGCGCCAGGGCGGAGCCGGGGGCCTGGCCGCCCGACCCGCGGGCGTGGCTGAGCCTGCTGGCGGCATCCGGCCGGCGGGACCGTGCCGCCATGGTCGCGGCCGTCGTCGCCTTCGGGCTCGTCGTCGGCGTGGTCGTCCTGCTCACCGCGTCGGACGCCTCCCGGGCGGAGAGCGGCCCGAGCCGCCCGTCCCCGGGCCCGTCGCAGCGGGGCGTCACCGCCACCACCCCGCCCGCCACCACCTCCCGGCCCACCGTGGTCGCGCCGACCACCGTCGCGCGTACCGGCCGTGCCGAGCCGGGGCAGGGCAGCGCGCCGCCGACCCAGGCCGGCATCCCGGCCGGCCCGGAGCCGACGGCGGGCGTCCAGACCGACCCGTCGGCGCAGGCGACACCGACGCACGCCGTCTCCCCCACCGGCGACGCCTCCGCCCCGCCGACGCCCGACCCGTCGCTCTCGGCGACACCGTGCGCCGCCGGAGCCCGGCCGGAGGGTGTTGTCGCCACCGCCACGCCCGAGCCCTGCTGACAGGACGCCCCGCCGACGCCCGGCCCGCCCGCTGGCGGCGCCCCGACGCAGCCCCGATCATGTGACCGGGAGCACATCGAGACGGTGTCACGGTGCGCCCCGGGACGTCGTCGTCGAGGTGGAACCATCCCACGGCACGCACGATGACGAGGAGGTCACCATGCAGCGCATGGACATGGCGAGCGTCGTACCGAACGCCTACAAGGCGGTGATGGGCCTGGAGAAGTACGTCCGGTCGACCGTCGACGGGACCGTGCTGGAACTGGTGAAGCTGCGCGCGTCGATCCTTAACGGCTGCGCGTTCTGCGTGGACATGCACAGCCGCGACGCGCTCGCCGCCGGCGAGTCGAGCCGGCGGCTGTTCGCGGTCGCCGCCTGGCACGAGTCGCCCTTCTTCAGCGAGAAGGAGCGGGCGGCGCTCGCACTGACCGACGCCGTCACCCGGCTCGGCCAGGACGGCGTCCCCGACGACGTGTGGAACGGCGCGACGAAGGTCTGGAGCGAGGAGGAGGTGGCGAACCTGGTGGTCGCCATCGCGACGATCAACGTCTGGAACCGCGTCGCGATCTCGACCCGCACCCAGCCTCCCGCGACGGTCTGACCGTCCGCGGCCTCGCCGGCCGCGGACGGCGAGGCGGATCGCGAGAACGGTGAACCGTGGCGGCCTGAGCGAGTCCATAGTGACACTCAGCCGCCGCGCATCGCCCCGGACTGCGTCGGGGCATCCGGGGGCGTCGGGATGGCTGGCCGGGGGAGGGTGTCGTGACGTCCAGGGGCCAGACATTCGCGGGGGGACCGGTTGGGGCGGCGTCCGCGGCGGGGCGGATCGCGGGGGCGCTGACGGCGTACGCGTGCGGCGACGCCTTCGGGCTCCCGTGGGAGGGGAGCGCACCGCGGGACGTCGACCTCCGGCGGGCCGCGGACATCCCGGCCCGCGGGCGGTGGGAGCGCGGCAGCACCTCCGACGACACCGCGCTGACTCTGCTCGTCGCGGAGCACCTGACCACCCACGGCGGCGCGGGTGATCCGGCCGCGCTGATGGGGACGCTGGCCGACCGGGCGGCGTCGATCTACGGGCTGGGCCCGAGCACGATCGCCGCGATCGACCATTTCCGCGCACACGGGAGGCCACCGGCGCGGGGCGGCCGTACCAACGGCGCCCTCATGCGGGCGCTGCCGATCGGCTGGGCGACCGCGCCGGAGGCGACGGAACGGCGCCGTCAGTGGGTGCGCGCGCTGTCGACGATCACCCACCCCGACCCGGTCGCGCAGGCCGCGGCGGCCGTTGCCGCCGCCTGCGCATCCTGGGCGGTCGAGGGCGTGGACGGGCCGATGCTGCTGGCCGTGGCGGCGGCGGAGGCCGACGCGCTGGCCGGGCCCGCCGCGCTGGCAGGGGTCGACGCGGTTCAGTCGCTTTCCGCTCTGGTGAGGGCGATCGAGCGGGGACGGTGGGCACCACCGCCGGCCGGGGTCAGCCTCGACCCGGTGGAGACCCTCGGCGCCGTGTTGCACTGCGTGGCGACGCGGCCGACGCTCGGCGCGGCGCTGACGGCCGCGATCGGTCTCGGCGGGGACACCGACACGGTCGCCGCCCTCACCGGCGGAATCCTGGGGGGCCGCCACACGCCCGAGGAGATCCGCGCGGAACTCCCCTGGAGCTCACGTGCCCTGCTCCCGCCCCGGGGCACGATCGACGTCCTCGCGGACGGCCTGGCCACACTGCGCGAGCCGGGCCCGGCGGGCTGACGCGAAGCGCGTCTCCCCCGCCGAGCCCGGCCTTGCACTGGGCTGTCTCAGGTTTTCAAGATCGTTTTTGCCTGAGGCGGAACGTCAACATTGTTGACTATCTTGATGGGTCAGAAGCCCGACCCGCGTGAGTAGAGCAGCAGGTTCGGCGAGCCGGCGCCGATGTTGGTCAGCGCGCCGCGGGTCGCGGTGTCCACGATCGCGTCGCGCACCTTGTTGGGCCCGGCGCCGGGATGCTGCTGCAGGTAGAGCGCCGCCACACCGGTGACGTGCGGGGTCGCCATCGACGTCCCGCTGATGGTGTTGGTGGCGGTGTCGGAGGTGTTCCAGTCCGAGGTGATCCCGGTCCCCGGAGCGAAGACGTCCACGCAGGAGCCGAAGTTGGAGTACGTGGTGTCCCGGCTGTCGGCGGTCGTCGTCGCCCCGACGGTGATCGCCCGGGGCACCCGCGCGGGCGAGATGGCGCAGGCGTCGTCGTTGCTGTTTCCCGCGGCCACCGAGTACACCAGGCCGGAGGCGATCGACTGCCGCACCGCCTGGTCGAACGCCCGCGACGCGCCGCCGGTCAGGCTCATGTTCACCACGGCGGGGCCACTGCCGTGATGGGCGGTGACCCATTCGACGCCGGCTATGACGCCGCTGACGGTGCCGAACGCGGCGCAGTCCAGAACACGCACCGAGACGAGCCGCACCGACTTGGCGACGCCGTGCGCCGTTCCCCCGGTCGTTCCGGCGACGTGCGTGCCGTGGCCGTTGCAGTCCTCGGTTCCGTAACCGTCATCGATGACGGAGAAACCGCCGGAGGCGCGGCCACCGAAGTCCCGGTGGCTGGTGCGGACACCGGTGTCGACAATGTAGGCGGTGACCCTGGCGCCGGTCGAGGCGTACGTGTACGCCCGGTTCAGTGGGAGCTTGCGCTGGTCGATGCGGTCCAGGCCCCAGTCTGCCGTTCGCTGCTCGGTATCGGCCCGCACCACCTGGTCGGGTTCCACGTAGGCGACCTCGGGATCCGCCCGGACGGCGACAAGCTGAGCCGGGTCGAGCTGCGCGGAGTACCCGTTCAGCGTGTACTGGAACTCGCGGGTCACCTGGGCACCGAGATCCCGGGCCCGGGTCGCGGCCGCCGCGGAGGCGGCCGCCGAGGGCGCGGATTTCAGCACCACGATGTAACGGCCGGTGAGGTCGGGCGGCGCCGCGGACGCGGCACCCGGAGCAGTTAACTGGGTCATCGCCACTGCGCCGATGAATCCGCAGGTAGCCGCGGCCCGGCGTAGATGTCTCTTCACTGCTGCGTACTTCTCCTAACCCGGCCGGAGGATATCCGGCCTCGTCGCGCATGATTCCGTTTGATGGTTGGAAGCCGAACTTCGGTTCGCTTTCGCTGACTTCCTCGGGCTGGCAGGGCTAACCGAGTCCGAGGCTCCGCGCGACCTTCAGCTGGATCTCGTTGGTGCGCCTGATGCGCTCCAGCGGCTCCCGATTCGCGGCGACCTCGGGGCGCTGGATCTCCGACTCGACGGCGAACCAGACGCCGACCAGATTGGTCTGCCGCTTACAGGCGATGTCCGTGGTCGCGACGGTGATCTCCGCCGCCGACACCGGCCCGCTGCGGAAACGCGGGTCGCCGGCGGCCGCCAGCGGCGTCGGGTAGTCGAAATGATGGCCGTGCATGCACCCCGACCAGGCCCGCAGCGCCGCGCGTACCCGGGGGTCACGTCCGGAGTCGACATAGCTGTCCTGGGCGAGCCGCTGGGCGAGGTACATGTCCTCGACCGGCGGTGCGCCCGCGGTCAACCGGCGCTGCGCCTCACCGGAGCAGCCGCCGTCCGGCACGGCCTGGCCCGCGACCGTCCCGCCGCCGGTCCCGGTGAGCACCTCCAGCGTCCGGGGATCGACCGGTCCCGCCGGTCCCCCGGGCTTCGACGGGCCGGACTCGGGATCGGCACCGGAGTCGGGACCGGGCTCCGACACCCGGAATCCGGTCGCCCTGGCCTGTTCCAGGTCGGTGATGCCGTAACGGCGCTCGTTCAGCGTGGCCGGTCCGTCCACCGCGCCGGACCGCTGCGGGCTGGGCAGCCCGAACCGGTGCATGCACTCGGCGAGCAGGATCCGGTAGGACCGCGCGACCGCTTCGGACTCTTGCGGCCCGAGCAGGTAGCGGTCGAGCGGAAGGTGCAGCGCGGCGCCGTCGAGCAGCGCCGGCGGGCTTGTCGCCGACACCGTGGCCGCCGGCTGCGGTGGCGCGGCACCGCAGCCGGCGCCGAGCGCCGCCGGCACCAGCGCGGATGCCAGCAGGCAGCGCGCGGCGCGCCGCGGCCACCGGGCATCGAGCCACCCGCGGGGAGCAGGGCACCGGTGGCGGCCCGCCCTGGGGGGCATCGAGTCTCCTCTCGTTCCACCACCGGACTCCGGCCGACGGACCCGGAGCCGGTCCCCGTCACCGGTGACGGGGACCGGCTCCGCACAGCGTCCCGTCGGCGGGAGCGGTGAAATCAGGACGGATCAGCCGTTGGTCCGGCTCAGATCCACTGGAACGACTCGACGTTGTTGCGGAACGTGCTGGTGAAGTTTCCCCCGCTGTTCGGGGCAATGGTTCCGTTGGTACCGGTGTAGTTCACGCCGGTGTAGACCCGGGCGGTCAGGTGGCGGTCGTAGTTCCAGACGGACTCCGAGTTGTTGCCCACATAGGCGCCCTGGCCGGCACCGGGCGAGTTGAACTTGTTGTTGTTGAGGTTGCTGTCCGCGAAGAAGAAGTCCGCGTGGCTGCCCGAGTAGTTCTGGTAGTACCACAGGCAGAGGTCGCCGTCGCCGTTGCTGTACAGGTTGCAGGCGCCGTCCAGGTGCGCGGCACCGACACCCCCGGTGCTGTTACGGGTGGCCTTGGTCGAGGCCGCCCCGACGCTCGAGACGCTCGCCGGTGCGGGCGCGTCGACCTTCGGGCTGGTGACGGGGCCGGTGGCCGCGCCGGCCGGCTGCCCGACCGCGACCATTCCGGCCATGAAGGCCCCGCCGAACGCGATGGCCATGCCGCGACGAATGGCTGTTCTGTTCATGAAGAAGCTCCTTGCGTAGTTGGGTCGGTTCGTGCGTGCCGCTCCCGCGACGGCATCTGGATCACTCTCCGGAAAGTTGATCGAAATCGTTCACGCATCATGTGGCCGGGTGTCCCTCCGACCTGACCGCGAGATCGACAACGACTCGAATCGCCACCTGACGGACACATTTCGCGCCTGCCGCCGGATCACGTTTCGGCCGTAAACCACCGCCCGGATAAGTAGAACCCGTATGCGCGACGAAAATATGAGGGCGAGGCGGTCGGTGTCCAGGACGCCCACCTGGCGCGTGTCGACGGCAATGGCCGGCGGAATGTCACCGTCGCACACGTGTCGCACACGTCCGGCCGAAACAGAAGGAAAGTCCGGATACGTTTGGCGATTCGGGGCGACGTGCCCGGGTTACGGCACGCATTCGAGGCCCCGGCCGCGGCGGAGAAACGCCTCGACGCCCGGCGCCACGCGGCGACCTGTCGTGGCCGCGACACCAGCCGCCGCGTGGCTCCCAGTGTTCTCGCCGACGGCGGCCCACCCCGCCGGCCATCGCAACGGGGCGATCGCCGCACCCGGGCTCGCCGGCCGCACGCGCGGCCCGCCGCCGACCGTGGAACCCGGCCCGCCACCGCGGTGCGGTGGCGACCACCGACGGCGCCCAGCCCGCCGCTCCGGTGCGGCGACGGCCACCCAGGCGCCGCGGCACCGAGAGCCGGAGAGACCAAGAGGGGCCACAAGGGTAGGAAAGGGACGAAAGACATGAACCGAAGGTGCCGGTCGCGAACCTGACACCGCTGGCGGTTCGAACAGTGGCATCGCTACCGACCGGTAGCTCAACCGGCGTCGCGCCCGGCCCGTCGGGCACCGCCGCACGGGCACCCCCGGACCACGTGCTCCACCGGGGATGTCCGCTCCCCGCAGCCGGTCCGGGACGCCCCGTGACCCGCCGACCGCCCGACCGCGGACACCACCCCGAAAACGACGGGGCCACAATTCCGGCCGGCGCCGCCGATGTGCCACACAGCGCGCGATGTTGTCGCCGCAACAGTCACGGCGTTGCCCAACCCCCGGTCGTTGACAACCCGACGACCGTTTTCCTACGGTCGCCCTGCGTCCGGACAGATGGCCTTGGAGAAGCCGGCGACCGGCGCCGTTAATTGCAGACGGGATGGGGAGGGGGACATACCCGAACGTCTGAGGAGACGAATCGACAATGCTGTCAACAGTGAAGAAAAACCGGCGGGCGAAACCAGCGGCCAGAAACAGGGCCGTGCTGCCCGCGCGAGCCGCGCTCGTTGTCGCGGCCGCCGCGGTGGGGCTGTCCGCCTGCCTTCCGGCCCAGGGCTCGGGCGGCGGCGCCGGCCCGGTACCGAGCGCGACCGCCTCGGTCACCGCCGCGCCGACGAGCACGGTTCCGCCCAGCACCGCCCCGACCAGCACCGCTCCCGCCGGCACGCCCGGCCCGAGCACGCCGCCCACCGCGGGTGCCACTCCCACCGCCGGGGCGACGCCGGGCACCAGCCCGGCGCCCGGCGGAGGCGGCGGGACTCCCGCCGCGGCCGCACTGAGCGGTACCGGCTACGCCGACCACGATGAATGGGCCTCGTGGCGCGGCTGGCCGGTCCAGATCTCCGAGACCTGGAACGACGCCAAGGACCCGGCGACCGGCGTCACGACCTGGGGGTCGATGAACGGTCTCTACACGGTCAAGCAGTATTTCACCGACGCCGCCTGGCCGGGTGAGCTCAGCCTCGCCCAGCCGATGTTCGCCGGCGACCAGAACGTGAAGGACTGCGCGACCGAGGACCAGATCTCGACGCTCATGAACAAGCTCGTCGAGTACTGGCCGTCCAAGAACGCCTTCATCAGGCTCGGCTGGGAGTTCAACGGAAACTGGTACCACTGGAGTGTGCAGCCGGGCGACGCCGAGGCGTTCAAGGCCTGCTGGATCCGCTGGCACGACGTGGTGAAGTCCATCTCGCCGGACTTCAAGCTGGTGTGGAACCCCAACGCCGAGAGCTCCAACCAGGACGTCGACGTCACCGAGTTCTGGCCGGGCGCGCAGTACGTCGACGCCGCGGGGCCGGACTTCTACGCGATCAGTGACAACGGCCAGCTGCGCGACCCGGACAAGCGCGGGCCGCACGGCGAACCGCTGGGCATCGGCGCCTGGGCTGCCTGGGTCGCCGAGAAGGGCGTCCCGCTGGCAGTGCCCGAGTGGGGCGTCAACGACCAGGACTGGGGCTCGACCGACCCGGCGTTCATCACGCAGATGCGCACGGTGTTCACCAACGCCGCCGCGTCGCCGACCGGGCTGGCCTACGAGTCCTACTTCGACGGCTCGAAGGCCTACAGCTGCAAGTTCACCCTGCACGACAAGGAATGCGGCTACGACTACCACCAGGCGGCCGCACAGCGCTACAAGGAACTCTGGACGGGGCCGTACACGAGGTCCTGATCCGGGTACGCCGGGGCGGTGGCATCCCACCGTCCCGGCGTCCGGCGGCCGCCCGTTCGCGCCACGGCCCGCGGTCACCCGATTCCGGTGCCCGCCTCGTCCACGGCTGTGCTCGGCGCGGGCAGAACGGCCACCTGGGTCCGGTGCAGGGTCGGGGTCTCGGACTGATCCGCCACGGCCCGCGCCAGCTGGCCGTACCCGAGCACCCCTTCGAACACGCGGTGGTCGACGGGCGGTTCGACGAGCGCGTAGCCCGCCGTGTCATCGACGCCATCGGCCCGCAGCCCCGCGGGTGGGGTGACGACCAACCAGTCGTGCGCCGACGCGAGGCGGCGTAGCGCGGGCAGCTCGCGGGCGTGGGCCCGTGCGAACGGCAGAAGCCGTGGCGGGAAGACCGCCGGGTCGTCCATGACCGTGCTCCCGTCGGCCATGGTCAGCGTGGCGAACAGCCCGACCGTGATCAGCCGGGTCGCCGGCGACCCCCGCGCGGCGCCGACGACCCCGGCCACGACATGTTCGTAAAATGCCTCGTCAAAATCGTCGAACGAAGGCGGCGGCGCCGAAAAGGGCGTCACGGCGACTATGACGACATCGGCCTCGCGCAGAATCTCGACGAGGTCGGCGCCGCGGGTGGCATCCGCCTCTGCCACGTCGACCCCGAGGTCTCCGAGTGAGGAGTGTCGACGGATGTCCCGCACCACCCCGGTCACTCGATGTCCCCGGATGACGAGCTCCCGGCTGACGGCTCGTCCGGCTCGGCCACCGGCACCGAGCACGGCAGCGCGCAGTTGAGCAGGTGGCCGGGGTCCCGTCCCGGCGGGCTGTGTTCCTGTCATGGTGGAGAAACTAGGGGACGATGGGCCGGTTACCGCAACGTGACCGGCTACCCTTGGCCGAATGGAGAACGCGGCCGAAGCCCCGACGTTCGATCCGGCCTGCCCGATGAGCGCATTCCCGGTGCGGATCGGCGACAAGTGGACCGCGATGGTCGTCCTGTGTCTCGAGGCGCGGCCACGGCGGTTCACCGAGCTCAGGCAGATCCTCGGCTCGGTGAGCGCGAAGGTCCTGACCGAAACCCTCCGCGCGATGGAACGCGACGGCCTGGTGAGCAGAAACGCCTTCGACGAGAACCCGCCCCGGGTCGAGTACCGGCTGACCGCCCTCGGCCGGTCGCTGCTGCAACTGGTCGACGCGGCCCGGAGCTGGGCCCGGGACAACCTCGACGACCTCCTGGCCGCCCGCCGGCACCACGACGACCTGCTTCTCCGCGGTCACGGCACCGTCTCGCACCCAGGCTCCGTCAGTTCTTCCTAGAGGCTTCCCTTCCTAGAATCTTCCCGGGGTGGCGAAGGTCCGAACGGCTTCGGCTCGGTCGTCGACTCTGGACCGGTTGATCGCGTTCTCGACGGACCGCTGCCCGCCGGCGATCCACACCGGGCCGTTCGCGAGATTGTCCAGGGCCTCCTGCGCGGCCTCGTCGGCGGGCTGAGCGGCGTCCAGTAGGTACCCCAGCCGGGCCATCGCGGGAGTGGCCGTGAAGCCGACGCAGAAGTGGAGCACATCGACTCCGTACTTCTCGCACTCAATCCACAGCGCCTCGCTGAAGATGCGACTGAAGGCCTTCGAGCCGCAGTAGGCGGCGAGCGACGGCGCGCCCATGTAACCGGCGCTCGATCCGGACAGGATGATTCCCCCGCGCTTCCGCCCGCACATGAGGCCGCCGTAGTGCCGGGCGAACTCGGTCTGGCCGAGGACGTTGACGGCGATGACCGCCCGGTAGACCTCTGGATCCAGCTCGACGAGGTCCCCGCGGACGCTGTTGGCCCCGGCGTTGTAGATGAGCAGGCCGATCTCGATGTCGTCGGTCACGGTCCGCGTCTGCTCGAGGGCGTCCGGCCGGCTCAGGTCGACGGATAAGACCCGTACCTCCGTACCGGCTTCACGCAGGTCGTCGGCGAGGGCGTTCAGCGGGCCCGGCTTGCGCGCCGTGAGAACCAGATTGAATCCCTGGGCAGCGAGCTTGCGGGCATAGCCTTCGCCGATTCCCTCCGAGCCGCCGACCACCAGAGCCCAGGGTCCGTACTTCTCCAACAAGCTCATGATTCTCCTTCCGGATGGGCGCCGCTCACCAGCGGCGGAGCAGCACCCCGCCGCCCGGCGAGGCGCCGACCCCGGAAGCGTAGAGGGCGACGTCGGCGCCGGCCACCTGGTTGACGGCCGTCCCGCGCAGTTGCCGGACGCCTTCGAGCAGGTGGGTGATGCCCTGCAGATAGACCTCGGCGAGATTCCCGCCGTGGGTGTTGACGGGAATGCTGCCCTCCCGCCGGATGGCGCCCCCTTCGACGAACGGGCCGCCCTCGCCGATACCGCAGAAGCCGAAATCCTCGAGGCTCATGATCACCGACGGCGTGAACCCGTCGTAGATCAGTGCGACGTCGACGTCCTCGGGGCCCAGACCCGCCCGCTGGTAGAGATCGCGGGCGGCTCGGCGGTGCCCGGTGCTGACGAAATCCTCGTCGACGGTGTTGAACGACGCGGTGGCCCACTTGTACTCGCCGGTCGCCGCGACCGCGCGGAGGCGCACGGGTGGCTGGCGCAGGTCCCGGGCACGCTCGGGCGTCGTGACGATCACGGCGGCGGCGCCGTCGGACTCCATGCAGCAGTCCAGCAGCCGCAGCGGGTCACAGATCAGCCGGGAGGCGTGATGATCCTCGACGGTGATCTCCGTGCGGAAACGCGCGTCGGGGTTGTTCGCCGCGTTGCGCCGGGCGTTGATGGCGACCTGCGCGAACTGCTCGGTCGTCGTGCCGTGCAGCGCCATGTGCCGGCGGGCCTTCATCGCGTAGATCGCGGCCGGCAGCGCCATGCCGAACGGCGAGGTGTAGGACGCCGACAGCCCAATCGCCTGCCCCGGCTGCACACCGGCGGCCACCGACTGCCCCAGCCGCGCCTGCTGGATGATCGAGCGCACGACCACGACGTGGTCGGCCAGTCCGGTGGCGACCGCGGCGTAGGCGCCCGCCACCGCGCCGGGCAGCCCCGAGCCGCGACCGCCCCAGGTCATGCCGGCGTACCGCAGCTCCCGGGTGCCGAGCGCTACGGCCAGGTCGGCGGGCAGGGTCGGGTCGTCGCAGTAGCCGGCGAACCCGTCGATGTCCCTGACGTCGAGCCCGGCGTCGGCGCAGGCGTCGTGGACGGCGTCGAAGGCGATGCGGGTCAGGCCGAGCGCCGCCAGCGAGCCGCGGGTTCCGTACTGTGAGTGACCGATCCCGACGATGCACGCGGCGTCCCGGATGAACCCGCCGCTCATGCCAGCGTCCGGAAGCAGGGCAGGGCCAGGCCGTCGCCGAAGGTCACCGGCGCGAGCCCGACCCGCTGCCCGACCTGGAGGTCGTCCTGGGTCCAGGCGTCGACGACGTTGCTGAGGATCCGCACGGGATCTCCCTCGGTGCCGTCCAGCGTGACGACGGCGACGTTGTAGACGGCCGGTCGCGGCTCGGCCGCCCGCGTCCGGTCGGGCACCCAGATGTAGGAGTACACGGTGCCGGTGCCGGGCACCGTCGACCACTCCCACTCCGGTGAGCTGCAGCGGTAGCAGCCGTCGGTGGGCGGGTAGCGGTGCGCGCCGCAGGACGCACACCGCTGGACGTCGAGGCGCCCGGCCGCGGCCGCCCGCCACATCCCCTCGTTGACCGGGGCCACGACAGGGTCGGGCATGCCGGCCGGCCGGTTGACAGCTTCGGTCACCGTTTCCGCTCGCTCCCTTCTCATTCCGGACGGGTTGCACGCCGGACGGACTGCACCCCGGTCGGGTTTCGCGCCGGCCGGGATCAGTCCTCGATGCCGAGCAGGCGCGCGGCGTTACCGCGCATGATCATGCGCACCGAACGCTCGTCGAGGCCGTCCAGCTTGGCCGCGAACTCCACCGGCCACAGGACCCCCTCCGGGTGCGGGTAGTCGGACCCGAAGAGCACACGCTCCGGGCCGATCGCCCTGACCAGGCCGACCACGTCCTCCTCGTAGAACGGCGAGACGTAGAGGTGCTCCAGGAGGATCTCGCTCGGCCGGCCGACCACCTCACCGCCCGGCCAGTGCCCCTTACGGCCCATGTGCGCGGCGTGGTCGACGTCGTGCAGCAGCGGGACGACCCAGTTGACGCCACACTCGAGCGCGACGACGGTCAGCCGCGGGAACCGTCCGAACAGGTTGTTCAGGACGTAGGACGCGAGTGTGTCGGCGACCGGCCTGCCGGAGACGAGGTACCACTGGAACGGCGTCTGGCCCTGCAGGGGCGGCGTCGGCGACTCGCCGAACTGCACGCCGAGCGTGGCCAGGTAGCGCGGGTCGGTGCTGTGGAAGACGAGCTTGACGTCCGCCTCCTGCAACCGCGACCAGAACCCGTCGTACACGGGGTCGGCCGGGGATCGGCCCCACAGCGGACCGGGCTTCATGACGACGGCGCGGGCGCCGGCGGCGATGACCCGCTCGATCTCGGCGGTGGCCAGCTCGGCGTCCACCAGGGAGATCATCGGCGCGGTGATGATCCGGTCGTCCCGGTTGAAGCCCCACTCCTCGTCCAGCCAGCGGTTGTAGGCGCGGATGTTCGCGTAGAGCGCGGGGACGTCGTCGTGCAGCTCGTTCTCGGCCTGCAGCATCGCCGTGCCGAGCATCAGGCCCGCCTGGACGCCCTGCTCGTCCATCTTCGCTATGCGCGCGTCGCGCTGCATCATGTCGGGGTGGTCCCAGCCGCGGATGATCTCGCGGTGGACGAAGCCGTCCTTGCTGTCGGGGTCGTCCAGCATCTGGCGCAGCGATCCCGGCGCGCCGATGTAGTCGGTCTGGATCACCCGCATGAAACGGAACTGCCGGTCGCCGAAGTAGAGCTTGCCGCGACCCCTGGCGTCGACCCGCACGTTGATGGCGCGGTCGGCGAAGGCCGGTTCGATCAGGCGGGTAAAACAGTCGTACGGCTCATAGTAGTGATTGTCGGCGTCGATCAGCGGGTAACCGAGATCCGGACGAGTTTCGGGTTGCTGGGTACTCACGAGAAGGCTCCCCACTCAGTACGTCGCCCACCCACGCCTCGCGGCGCGCGAAAACTGGACACCGGAACGGACAGGATGGTGCGGACCTCGCCCGCACCAGGCGGAGGAACTCGGCCGCGCGCTCGGCGATCCTCCTCCCGCCGGAACTCACCTCTGTGGGGCCGCGACGCCAAGTCAAAAGTAAGCACATACTCACTATGCAAGTCAAGGCGTGGACGGCTTGCCCGGCGCCTCCCGCACCACGAATGCCGAGGCCGTGACCTGCAGTGTCCTTCGCGGCGAGGTCAGGTCGCCGCGGTCCTCGACCAGCCCGTCGGGCGCCCCTCCACCGGACATACCTCCACCGGCCGTGCCTGAAGCGATGAAGGCCTGTGGGGCGTTCTCCAGCCCGTCGACAATCGTCTGGTCAAGGGTCAGGCTGCCGTCACGGAGCCATCCGGCGACTTCGGTGTGGGCCTGCTTCGTGCGGTCGAGATAATCACTCGTGAGGAAACCCCGCATCGTGAGCCGCTTACCGATGGCCAGGGTCAGGTTCGACGGCCCCGGCCGCACCGGTGCCGCCGTTCTGCGCTGTGCCACCGTTCTTCGCCGGCAGAGCCCCGCACAGCGCGATCCGGCCGTGCGGATTCATCACCTCGATCGCCGCCTCGAGCCGCGCGCCGCCGGTGTTGTCGAAGGCGAGGTGCACCTGCCAGCCACTGCCGCCCCCGGCGAGGCTTGCGGGGCTGCCTCCAGGGTTGCTTCCGGGGTTGCCTGTGGGGCTGTCTGACGGACTGCCAGGACGCGAAAGGCCGGTCGCCGCCGGACGCTGAACCCTGACGCCCACGTGAAGGTCAAGCGCCGGAGAGAGTCGGCGCTCAGTCGGGTCGGTTCCCACCCGCGAACAACTTGGCGAGCTTGTCCCGGCCCTGACCGGACAGCCAGGTCTCGAAGTTCATCAGCCCCGGATGCAGTGCGCGGGCGGCGGCGATGTCGACGCCGTACCCGCCGTGACCGTTCAGGAAGCCCGCCACGTCCGCGCCGTCCGCACTCTGGGTCCGGACCGGCGTCGACCGGGACGTGCACGTAGCGAATCTCGCGGCCGGTGGCGCGGCTGAGCACCTCGGCCGTCCGGCCCGGCCGGAGCGCGTCGCCGGCGATCGCGACCGCCCGCCCCAGATAGCGCACCGGATCGGTGAAGGCGAGCGCGACGAAGGCGCCGATGTCGTCGAGGGCGATCAGCTGCTCGGGGATGTCCGGCGCGAACGGCGTGGCCAGCGTGCCGGTCTGCACTCCGAACGCCGGGTCCGCGTAGTTCTCCATGAACGAGGCCGGGCGCAGGATCGTCGCCGGAATGTCGATCCGACGGATGTGCTCCTCGATCGCCCGCTTGCTCGCGAAGGCACGGCCACCGCCGCCGCGCTCGACACCGGCGACCGAGGCGTACACCAGGTGCGGCACCCGGGCGGCCGCCGCCGCGTCCGCCACGTTCCGGCCCCGTCCGACCTCGTCCTCGAAGGGAACCGGTGGTGTGCCCAGTGCGCCCTGTTGCACGCTGAACACCCCGTGGGCGCCTTCGGCGGCGGCGTCCAGCGACCCGCGGTCGTCCAGATCACCCACGATGACCTGTGCGCCGGGCTGGCGAACAGGATCGCCCGCGGCCTGGTGATCCCACCGCACCGCGACGGGGGGCAGGCCCAGTACGTCAGCGCTCCGGTGCCCACGGACGACGGCGGCCAGCTGGCCGCCGTCCTGGCATGGGCTCGGGCGCACCTGGGCGATCGCATCTCCGTCGACCTGCTGGCAGCCCGGGCCCTCATGAGCCGGCGTTCCTTCACCCGCCACTTCAGGCTGGCCACCGGGACGTCCCCCCACGCGTGGCTGCGCAGCCAGCGCCTGTCCCTCGCCGAGGAACTGCTGGAGACATCCGACCTGTCCATCGAGCAGACCGCGGATAGGGTCGGCTACCGCAGCGCGGCCGTCCTGCGCGAACAGTTCGTCCTACGTCGCGGGGTGTCGCCCGGCGACTACCGCCGTACCTTCAGCCGTTCCTGACCGCGCGGAGCGGGGCACGGTGCTCTCCAGGAACAGTGCTCTCCGGGCGAAGTGCTGTCCACCCGGCCAGGTACAGCCGTCGGCATTCAGAGCTTGACCCGGGGGGACGGTCGCAATTAGGTGGGGTCATGGCCGAAGAGAACGTGGCCCAGGAGATGTGGCGGCTGTTCGAACCGGTGCACGCCGTCACCTATTTCGCGCCGGGCTGCCTTCAAGCGTGGCAGGACGCCGGGCTGCGCGGGTACTGGCGCGCGTACTTCGCCGGCCGGGTCGCCCCGCTCGGGCCGGTCGGACCAGGGCCGGTGGTCGGGAGCTTCTTCGGCTTCGCGCCGGCCATGGTGGCCAGGGCGCTGCCGGACGTCTGGACCCGCATCTCACCGGAGAAGGCCCTGGCCGTCCGGCTCAGCGCGGCCACGGCGGTACTCGGCCCACTGGTCGCCGAGATCGACCAGGCCGGACTCGCGGAGCTCGCCGGGCTGCTGCGCGCGGCGGCGGAGCGCGTCCCGGTCGCCGGACGGGTGCTGGGCGCGGCGAACGCCGCGCTGCCCTGGCCCGAGGACCCACTGGAGATCATCTGGCACGCCGCCACCGTGCTCCGGGAGCACCGCGGCGACGGGCACGTCGCCGCCCTCGTCACCGCGGGCCTGGACGGCCCGGAGAGCCTCGTGTGGCGGGTCAGCAGGGGCGGCACCGACCGTGCCTTCTACCAGCGGATCCGCGGCTGGACGGACGAGGAGTGGGACGCCGCCGCCGACCGGCTGCGCGCCCGCGGATGGCTGGACCCCACCGGCACGCCGACCGACGCGGCCCTCCGCGCGGCCCGCGAACTGGAGGCGACGACGGACCGACTCGCGCGCTCCCCCTGGGACACGCTCGGCCCGGACGCCACCCGGCGCACCGCAGCCCTGCTGGCCCCGATCGCCCAGGCCACCGCCCCCCTCCTGCTCTGGCCCAACCCCGTCGGCGTCCCCGACCCACGCGGCGAGCCGTCCACCGGTCAGCCGGGGGCCGGCTGACCGGTAGGCGCATCCCCGACCGGAGGCCGTCCAGAACGCGCCCTCGGCAGGAACCGTCGGACGTCCGGGCTGATCCAGGCCACGTCCGCGCCGCTGGCGAACGTCCAGGACAGCCCCCACAACATCTGGGTGGCCACCACCGGCACGAATCCGCCGACCAGGCCGGTGGCGACGAAGGCGCCGATCCCACCTGGTCGTTCAGCTAATTCCAGTCGGCCCGACGCCGCGACCCGAGCCACCGCAGGGTCCGCCGTCGATCTTCGTCGCTGCCGACGAGGCTGGCCAGCAGATCGGTCACCCCGGCGTCGGCGAACTGCCGGATCGACGACGCGACGGTCGCCTCGTCTCCGGCGACGACCGTCTCCCGCACAGCCGCCCTGCCGTCCCGCGCCAGGATCGTGCGGTAGGCCGGGAAGCTGGCGGCGAAGCCCACGTGCGCCTCGACCGCCTGCCGCACCCCCTCCGGATCGGCGGTGACGCTGATCGGGACGGCGGCCACGATCCGCGGGGCGGGCCGGCCCGCCGCCGCGGCGGCACGGGTGATCGTCGGCACGACATGCCCGGCGATGGCCTCGGGACCGGCCCACACCGTCACCGTCCCGTCGGCCAGCTCGCCGGCGACGCGCAGCATGACCGGCCCGAGCGCGGCCAGCAGGACCGGGACGGCGGCGGCACCGGGCACCTCGACCTGTCCCGCCACGGTCAGGAAGGATCCACGGTGCTCGACGTGCTCCCCGCGCAGCAGCGGGCGCAGGGCGGACAGGTACTCCCGGGTGTGCCGCGCCGGCTGGTCGTAGGAGTGGCCGAAGGCGCCCTCGATGAAGTGCCGGTGGCTAGGCCCGACCCCGAGGGTGACCCGGTGACCCGTTGCCACCTGGGCGGTGAGCGCCTGCCCGGCGAGCACGAGCGGGTGGCGGGGGTAGGTCTGCACGACGGCGGTGCCGAGCTCGATGCCCGGCACCCGCTGCCCCGCGAGCGCGGCGACGGTGAGCGCGTCCCACGCGGTGATCTGGCTGAAGAAGGCGCTGTCGAGGCCGGCGTCGGCGGCCGCGCACGCCTGCCCGATCATCTCCTCCAGGGTGGAGCCGGCCCCGCCCACGTAAACACCCAACCGCATCGATGCCTCCAAGATGAATCGGATGTTCCGCTTCCCCTTGGACAGTAATCTGAGGGCTCAGATTCCGGGGGGAGCCAGGCTGTGCGATCCGACGCCCGACGCAACCGCGAGCTGATCTCCGCCGCCGCACGCGAGCTGTTCACCGAGCGTGGCGCGGCTGTCTCCATGGAGGAGATCGCAAGCACGGCCGGGCTCGGAGTGGGGACGCTCTACCGGCACTTCCCCGATCGGGCGGCCCTGCTGGAGACCATCGCGGCCGACACCCTCGAGCGCTTCCTCGCGTTCGGCCGCGCCGAGGCGGCACGGGACCTCCCCCGCTGGCAGGTCCTGCTGCGCATCATCGAGCACTGCACCAAGCTGCCGCTGGCCCTGGTCAAGACGCTGGCCGAGGGGGTGGCCACCGCACCGACGGTGGCCAGCCTGACGGCCGAGGCCGACGCCCTGCTCGCAGCCATCGTGGAACAGGCCCAGCGGGAGCGGACGCTGCGCCCGGACATCCCGTCCCGCGATGTCGTCGGGCTGCTGAACCTCATGGTCTGCCGGCCGGGAGCCCGCGCCGACGACCACCTCGTCACCGTCATGCTCGACGGCCTGCGGGCTGCGCGGTGACGGCCTACGACCCAACCCCGCCATTGAGATCCGCGACCAGCGGCGAGACGCCCGCTGCGGCAGCCGACCGTCGGATCATCCCGGCCACCGCGAGCGCCTCGCCGGGCGGAACCACCGACAGAACGATGTCCGCCGCGCCAACCGCCTCCTCCGGGGAGTCGGCCAGTTCCAGTCCGTGGGCGAGCGCGCGGGTCCGCTCTGATCGGCCCGCCACGCAGGCTATGACCCTGCCCCCGCCCTCGACGTAGCCGCGCCCCAGCGCCGAGCCCATCGCGCCGGGACTCACGATCGCCACTGTCACCATCCGCCGTCCACCTTCCGTGCTCGGAGGTCTGTGCGCCTGCGCGGTGGTCGCCACGGACACGAGTCCACAGTCCCGCGGCAGAGGCCCCGTGCGCGTTACCTTCCGTCGCTCCGATCCGTCATAGCCGTGACTCGTCAGTCGAGTGGGCGGACGCCCCAGGAGGAGAGTTGACGATGCAATCACGGATGGCCAACCCGGCGATGGTGCTCCCGCACGCGATGGAGGCGATCCAGGGCCTCTACAAGGCGATGAGCACGGGCGGCGTGGCACAGCGGACGCTGGAGCTGGTGCACCTGCGAGCCAGCCAGATCAACGGCTGCAGCGCGTGCGTGCACGCCGGGGTGACCGAAGCCACGAAGGCCGGCGAGAGCGCGGACCGCCTGCTCGCCGTGGCGGCGTGGTACGAGTCTCCGCTTTTCGACGACGCCGAACGGGCCGCCCTCGCCCTCACCGAGGCGGCCACCCGACTCAGCGACCGGCCCGGTCAGGTCACCGACGAGCTCTGGGACGAGGCCCGCGGGCACTACGACGACAAGCAGCTCGCGGCGATCATTCTGATGATCGCGACCACGAACTTCTTCAACCGGATCAACACCACGATCAAGGAACCGGCGGGCGCCAACTGGGGCTGAGGAACAGCGGGGCGGCCCGGCCCCCGCTCGGGCCGCCCTGCCGTCAGCGCTCGAAGGCGGACAACTCGAACCGCCCCAACCGGTCGACGTCGGCGAGCACGTCGACCGCGACGATCAGCCGGTCCCGGACCGTGAATCCCATGATCGAGACTGCCCGACCGCCCACGGTGACGACCACGCCAGCGGCCCCGTTGACCAGGGCCGGGTGAACCTCGGCGTCCGGCCGGGCGAACATCAGCGCCCGGCCGGCGACCGACGCCGCTCCCCGGAGCACCGCAGAGGCCCGCGGACGCGCGGCGCCGCCGTCCGAACGCATCTCGACATCCGGCGCGAGGAGCGCGACGAGCGCGTCGAAGTCACCTCCACGGGCCGCTTCGAAGAACGCGCGGACCGCTTCGTGCTGCTGGGCCAGGTCCGCCTCCGGCAGCGGCCCGCCGGCCCGGATCCGCCCCCGGGCCCGGCTCGCCAACTGCTTGGTCGCCGCCGTCGACCTGCCGAGCATCGCCGCGATGTCGTCGAACGGCACCGCGAACATGTCATGCAGCACGAAGGCCAGCCGCTCAGCAGGGGTGAGAGTCCCCAGGACCACGTGCAGCGCGAGCCCCACCGACTCCGCGAGCAGCGCCTCCGCTCAGGGTCGACGCCGTCGGCCGGGCTCACGATCGGGTCCGGCACGTGGACGTCCAACGACTGTTCTCGCCGCGTGCCGCGCGACCGCAGCATGTCCAGGCAGAGCCGGCCGGTGACCGTGGTCAGCCAACCGCGCAGGTTCGCCACGTCGCTGGTGTCGGCCGAGCTGAACCGCAACCAGGACTCCTGCACCGCGTCGTCCGCCTCGTGCAACGAGCCGAGCATCCGATATGCGACCGAGCGCAGATGCGCCCGATGTTCGTCGAACCGCGCGGCCAGCCAGTCCTGTCCAGTCATGATCGCCCTTGTCTCGCCATCCACCGTCACGACCCTGACGCGGATGATCAGGCCGACGTAACACGCGCATCACCGCGCCCCGACCTCCGGTGCCCATCCAGGGGCCGGCGCGGCCCGGATCTGATCACTCGGCCACGCGCAGCCGTTGACATTCAGAGCTTGGCTTTGGTAAACGGCCACAGACGGCCGAGGTCATGCGATCATGTCGTCGTGGTCGACCGTCTGCGTGTGATCCTCGTGGACGACCATGAAATCGTCCGTCAGGGCGTCCGTACCATGCTGGAAGCCCACCCGGACATCGTCGTGGTCGCCGAAGCCACCTCCGCCTCAACCGCTGTCGAGGTGGTCCGCGACCACCGTCCGGATGTGGTCGTGATGGACATCCGGCTGGACGACAGCAGCGGCATCGAGGCGACCAGGACCGTCCGGACCCGGTTTCCCGACGTCCGGGTCCGGATGCTGACATCGTTCCCCGACGAGCAGGCGCTCATCTCGTCGATCCAGGCCGGCGCGAGCGGCTACGTGTTGAAACAGATCCGGCGCGATGAGTTGGTCTCGGCGGTCCGGGCGGTCGGCGACGGCCAGCACGTGGTCGACAAGACGGTCACCGGGGTACTGCTGGAACAGATCCGGCTCGGGGCGGCCCGCGAACCGTCGGGAGCCGACGAGCGGCTAAGCCGGCTGTCGGCCCAGGAAAGGCGCATCCTGGCGCTCGTGGCGGCCGGCCGGACCAACCGGGAGATCGGCCTCCATCTGAATCTGGCCGAGAAGACCGCCCGCAATTACGTGTCGGTCATTCTTCAGAAGCTCGGCCTTTCCCGGCGGGGCGAGGCGGCGGCTTTCCTGGCCCGCCGGGGCACCCGGTAGGCGGACGGCTCACTCATCCCGGCGGAAGTGGTATCCGCACCGTCACCGTGCTGCCCTCCGCACCGGACTCGATGTCGAGCCGGCCGCGCAGGTTCGCCGACCGCTCGCTGAGGTTCCGCAGCCCCTGGCCCCGCCCGGCCGCCGCGGCCAGGTCGAATCCGCGCCCGTCGTCGTCGATCTCAAGCACCGCCATACCCGTCGCCCGGATGAGGCTCAGCCGGCAGGTCGTGGCCTGCGCGTGCCGGCGGACGTTGGACAGCGCCTCCCGGGCGATCTGAAGGATGTCGCCGGCCTGCGGGGCAAGCTCGGCTGTGACCGTCGGATCGCGGTCGACGGCGACGACAATCCCCGTATCACGCTGGAAGCTCTCCGCCAGGGCCTGGAGCTCGTCGTAGAGGTGCCGGTCGGGCGGCAGCCCCGGGCGCAGGTTGAAGACGTAATCCCGGATTTCCTGGATCGCGATGTCGATGCGGTCGACGCTGTCGGCCAGGCGGGCGCGGGTCGCGTCAGGCTGGTCGGCCAGTGTCTCGGCCGCCTGGAGCGTCAGCAGGACCCCGGACAGTGACTGGATCACCCCGTCGTGCAGTTCTCGGGCGATACGTTGGCGTTCGTCGGCCACGGCGAGCTGGCGGCGCGACTGCTCCAACTGATCCTCGGTCAGCTTCCACTCGGTGATGTCGAAGATCACCCCGTCCAACCAGCTCCGGCCGTTGCCGCTGTGCACTTCCTGGCCGCGCTCGCGGACCCAGGCGACGGTTCCGTCGGCCCGGACGATGCGGTATTCGAGCACGAACGCCCTGCCCTGCCGGGTTCCCTCGGTAACGGCGCGCTCCACCATCTCCCGGTCGTCGGGGTGGATGACGCTGGCGAAACTGCGCACCGCGCTGTCGACGAAATCGGTGGCCGGATACCCGGAGATGCGCTCGATGTCGTCGCTGATCAGCTCCATCGTCCAACTGAGGTCGTTGGCGCAGCGGTAGATGGCGCCCGGGGCGTTCGTGAGCAGCGTCCGCAGGCGGGTCTCGTTGCGGTGGAGTTGGGCGCTGCGCACGCCGGCAGACGCCCGGGCCAGCAGTTGGAGCCGGTCGAACGGGCTGATCAGGTAGTCGTCCACGCCGTCGGGCAGGGTCTGTTCGCCGGCCGGCACCACGAGGGTGATGTACAGGTCGGTGTGCTGAGGCCGGGCCCGGATCTGGCGGCACAGGTCGGCGCAGTCCGGCAGTCCCCCATCGATGAAGATCAGGTCGTAGGGCGCCTCGCCGAGTGTCGTGAGCGCGGCCGCGCCGGTGGGGGCCGACCTCGCCTCGTATCCCGCGGCAAGCAGGTCGCCGCACAGCCCGGACATCAGCTCGCCGGCGCCGGCCACCAGCGCCTGAATTCCGGCGTCGGGCACCCAGCGTGTCGCGTCCATGTCAGATGTCCTTCTCTCCCGGGACACTCCACCCTCACCACCGGGGGTGCTGTATCTGATGCTCGGTTCCAGGATCCCTCCGGCGAGCCGGCGGGAACGCACGGACAGGCCATTCTGATCCGACAACCGCGACCACGGGGTGACTATGGACGTATCGAACGTGTTCGAGGTGTTCGGCCCGGCAGCGCCCTGGGCCGCCGCGACCGTCGGTGTGTTCGCGGCGTTCCTGTTCGTGGCGGCGTTCTGGCAGGGGCGCTCGATTTCGTTCTGGCCGCCGCAGATCGGGCGCCGGCTGACCCCGTTCGCGTCCCGGAGGTCGCGTTCAGGCTGGCTGGGCGGCCGCGGCGGTACCACCGGCGGTGCCGCGGCGCCCCAGCGCGAGTATGGAGTGGACCAGTCCCGCGACTTCTACCAGGAAATCGCATCGAACTACGACCTGCGCAACTCCGGGAACCTGGTGTCGACACATCTCGCGACCGTCGCGCAGTTGCAGGCCATCCGCGACCAGCGGCCCGGCCTCAAGGTGCTCGACCTCGGCGGCGGCACGGGCAAGGTCATCGCGATCCATTTCTTCAATGACACGACGATGAACTGGACGTACGTCGACAACTGCCCGGCGATGGCGGCCGAATTCCGCCGGAATCTCTGGGGTCATCCGCTCGGGCGCGGCTCCGAGGTCGTGGTCGACGACATGAACCGCGCACTCGGTCAGCTCGAGGCCCATTCCTACGACGTCATCATGCTGTCCCTGGTGCTGTCCTCGATGCCGGAGCCGCCCGACTTCGGCGCGCTCAGAAGGCTGCTCCGGCCGGGCGGATCACTGATCGTCACCGACATCAACCCCGGATACACCCGGGACAACCCGCTTTACAAGGTCTGGGTGGACGGTGCCGTCGTGGCGTTACGCATAACGCCGGTGGATCCGTTCGAGGTGATGCGCCGGGCCGGCGCGGCCGGCCTCCGGGTGGCGGAGCAGAAGACGATCGGCGAGGAGAGCTTCTACTACTCCTTCCTGCTGGTGTTCACGCCGGACCCGGTCCGACCGCGGCGGCGTCGCGCCGAGGCATCGGCCTGATCCGCCCCCTCGGGGCGGCGCCGGTTCATCGCCGGGTTCGTTCCAGCGCGGCACGTACCAGGGCGGCCCGTCAGCACCGGCATTTCCGTCTCGGCGACGGCGGCCACACCGTCGCCCTCGCCCACCAGCGTCATCGGTGTCGGCGCGGGAACGATCTCAAGCCGCCCATCTCTCGGCCAGCGCGTTCCAGGCGTCGGCGGCGAGGTCGAAACGGCGCGCCGAGAAAGCAGCGCCAAATCAGGCAAAAAAGGCAAACTCTTTGCAATCTCACTAGATTCGCGTCGACTACTTCCAGTAATCCTCTGTCGACGGCGTGCGCCGCGCGGCAGGGTCGTCATCAATACCGGAGGAAGCGGTGTCGACTCGAAGACGTGACCTGAGGAGATTGACTGGCAGAAGCGACAGCTCCCGGAGAAAGCGGCTCCTCGCGCTGGGGGTGCAGGCTGTCGTCGCGACCCTTGTCCTGGCCGGGGTGCCGAGCCGGGCGGAAGCCGCGAGGCCCGGTCCGGCGGTGAAGGTGTTTCCCCGTCCGATGGAAGCCGCGATACCAGGCCAGGCTGGTGGCGCGCTGCCCCGCCCGGAGGGAGGAGGGGTCGGTTCGACGCGGGTCTATGTCGCCAACTGGGGCGCCTCCAACGTTTCGGTCATCGACGCGCGGAGCAACAACCTCGTCGCCACGATTCCTCACGACGACCCGGAGGGCATAGCGGCGACCAAAAAGCTCGGCGGGCGTGTCTACGTCGCCGGGACAAACGGCTTCGGGACAGAGGACTATATTGACGGTCTCACAGTGATCGACCCCCGGGACAACAGGACGGTCGGCGGCGTCCCGCTGCTGCCAGGACAGGATGCGGGAGCGGTCAAGGTGGCGGTCACCGACAGGATGTCGCGACCGCGCGCCTACGTCACCGGCGTCTCCGCGAACATCGTCTCGGCGATCGATCTCACGACGAACGAGGTCGTCGCGACCATTCCCGTCGGCGCAGGACCGTACGGTGTGGCGGTCGCCGACAGCCTGCCCCGGCCCCGGGTCTATGTCGCCAACACCGACGACAACACCGTGTCAGCGATCGACGTCGTCACCAACAAGGTCGTCGCGACCATCCCCGCCGGCGCAGGACCGTACGGTGTCGCCGTCCTCGACCGTCCCGTCCACCCGCGTGTCTATGTCACCAACCTTTTCGACAACACCGTGTCGGTGATCGACGCGACCAGCAACAAGGTGGTCGCCACGATCGCCCTCCCAGCGGAGGACATCGGGCCGTCGTTCCTCGCTATCGACGACAATCCGCGCGCGCCGCGCGCCTATATTCCCGAGCAGCTGAGCAACAACGTCACGGTGCTCGACCTGAGGACAAACACGGTCATTGCCGAGATTCCCGTCGGTGACTCCCCCAACACCGTGGCGTTGGACGACGACCATCGCCAGCCCCGTGCCTACACCAGTAACTTCTGGTCAGGTGACGTCTCGGTGATCGACCTGAAGCGCGGCGCCGTCGTCGCGACGGTCCCCGTCGGCGGCAATCCACTCGGCGTGGCGGTCCTGAAGAAGTAGCGGCGGGCCCACCCTCACCGCCCGAGCGAGGTGCGAGTTAGCCGGTTGGGCGTCGGGCCGTGACTCCGCCCGACGCCGGGGTCGGCCGCCTGGCACGCGCCTGGAAGCGGCGATTATGAGCACGGACTGGCTCAGTCTCGGCCAGTCGCGTTCGCAACGACCCGGTTGTCGGGAGTGCGCACCTCCTGGCGGCAACCGGAGCCCGGCCTGTCCTACACCGACCCGGACAGGCGGCCCTCAGTGCGTGGCGGCCGGCTCGCCCTCGGCGAGAACCAGGGCGAGCAGGCCCGGGAAGCGGGCGTCGAACTCGGCCCGGCGCAGCCGGTTGAGTCGACGCGGACCCTGGTCGACCTGTTCGAGCAGGCCGGTGGCGCGCAGAACGGCGAAGTGGTGACTGGCGGTGGCCTTCGACACCGGCAGGTCGAAGGTGCCGCAGGTAAGGGCGAAGTCCGCCTCGCCCGCCAACGTCCGCACGATCGACCGGCGCACCGGGTCGGCCAGCGCCTCGAGCGCCTCCTGCAGGCTCACCTCGCCCGGGTCCGTGTGCCGCAGGCCGAGTACCCGTCTCGACTTCGTCGCCATTCTCCCCTCAGCCCCACTTTCACCAATCTCCCAACTGTTCGACCGCTATCGTACAGTTGAAGTGTTCGACCTGGATCGAACACTGCCACCCGCGAGGGTGCTCGCACGCATCGTGGAGAGCTGCCATGACGCCGACGCTGGGACGGGTGGGCATCTGGTCCCCGTCTTTCGCCTGGAACACGCCGGATGCCGCCGAGGCGGCGGCGGAGCTCGACGAGCTCGGGCACGGGGCGCTGTGGCTCGGCGCCTCCGCCCCCGAGCTGCGCCAGCCAGCACAGCTGCTCGCGGCGTCCCGCAGGATGGTCGTGGCCACCGCGATCGTCAACGTGTGGGCCACCGAGGCCACCGCGCTCGCCGCCGCCTTCCACGAGGTCGCACGGACGTACCCGGACCGGCTCCTGCTCGGCCTCGGCGCCAGCCACGCCCCCAGCGTGGCGGCGCTCGGCAGGACGTACACCCGGCCCCTGCGATACCTGGCCGGCTTTCTCGACACCCTCGACACGGCGCCGGAGCCGGTGCCGGCCGGCTCCCGTGTCCTGGCCGCGCTGCGCCCGAAGGCGCTTGCTCTCGCGGCAACCCGCTCCGCCGGGGCCCATCCCTACCTCGTGACCGGGTACCTGAATCCGGCCCTTCACCACGGGATCCTCACCCGGCGGCTACCGTCGCACCTTCCCGAGGCCGTGGGCTACGCGTCCGCCTCGGACACATAGACGACCATTTCCCGGACGAATTCGTCAAGGTCGTCGAGGGCCCTCAGTCGGGCGATGACGATCTCGTCGTTGACGTCGATGTAGTCATGGACGAGGACGTTCCTGAAGCCGACGGCCTTGCGGAGCGACCGGGCGAGTGCCGGGTCCATCGCTCCGTGATCGCCGAGAAGGCGGACCGCGTCGCCGTTGTCCGCTGGTGGCCCCCAGCCCCGCGCCGCGCAGATGTGCTGCGCGACGTCGACGCAAGCCTCGATCGCTGTCACGAAGGTGTACTTGACGCCGCGCAGCCAGATCGGGTCCGCGCGGCGCTCGTCGCCGGCGTCTGCCTCGCGGCGCAGCACGGAAAGGTCGTCGGTGACGGCGCGGAGCAGGCGCAGCACCCGGACCTGGTCGACCACCGGTTACACGGTCCTGGGCAGCAGGGCGGCGGCGAACTCCCGGTGGGAGCGAGTGATCCGTGGGAGTTCGTCGAAGTAGATCTTTCTGGTCATCGCCTCCCAGTGCACGCGCGCGGCCCGGTCGTCTTCGAAGAGCAGTGTTCCGCCGACGGCGACCCGGCCGGCAAGCTCGAGCGGAGCGTTGTCCAGGACGAGGAGGTCGACTCCAGGCGGCAGAAGTACGTCGAAGGCGTTGGGAGGCCGCGGCCCGCCGAAGTAGGCAGCGATGTCGATGTCCGAGTCCGCCCGCTGGCGCCCGACAGCGCGACTGCCGTGCAGGTAGGCGAACCGCGCGCCCGCCTGACGCAGAACGGCGACAGCGTCGTGCGTCGCCGTGCGTGCGAATGTCTCGTCCACACCCCGATCTTCGCAGACGGGACGGCCGTGCGGCATTCACCTCCGCCCGCGTCGCGATCCGCACCGGGCGCGCGGGGCGGCCACACGCCGCCGCCCACAAGCCCCCTCCGGCGGCGGCATCGCAGAAAGGCCGTCCGACCGAGCCCCGTGCGCGTTACCTTCCGTCGCTCCGATCCGTCATAGCCGTGACTCGTCAGTCGAGTGGGCGGACGCCCCAGGAGGAGAGTTGACGATGCAATCACGGATGGTCAACCCGGCGATGGTGCTCCCGCACACGATGGAGGCGATCCAGGGCCTCTACAAGGCGATGAGCACGACGGAGCAGCCGCGACCAAGTGGCGCTTCCGCGGCCGTGCCGTGTTCGCGCATCACGGGTCACGCGCCCCTGTCGTCCAGATTGAGCAGAATCGGACAGGTCCGCGGCGCGGTGCTGCCATTCATGCGGGAGTGAGCATGGTCGACGGGACTGACGACGTCTGGGCTGGCGACGCGGGAACCGACGGCACGGGCTCCGTACCGATCGACCGGACGACGCCTGACACGACGCAGGACGCCGAGCCCGATGCGGCGCAGGACACCGAAGCGCCGGGCCGAGGGTCCAGGCCCACTGCGAGGCTGGTGGCCTGGTCGCGCGACGTCGACCGGGCAGAGGCGTCGGTCGCGGTCTCGATCGTGATCGCGGCCGTCGTTGCCCTCGTCGGCTCGTTCCGATTCCAGACCAAGCCCGATGCGGAGGACGACCACTACCAGTCCGGCTACGAAGCGGCCCTCGTCGACCTGCGCAACGCCCCGATCGGCGAAGAGCAGGACCTGTCGACCGACGAGGATCGGGCGCCGCCGGCGGCCGGCGATTTCCCGCCGCCGCCGGACCGGGGCGTCCGGCTGGCACCCGGCGCCTATCGGGTGCTGTTCGAGGGCAGCGGGATCCCGGACCGGCATGGCGCGGCGGTGGTGACCGCGATCGGCGACGACGCGGTGACCTGCCGGGCGAGCGACTGGGACGACCACCGGGGCGACGAACAGGTCGACGTCGTATGCGTCGGGGCGGGCGGAGAGCCGGTGGACGCAGCGTTCTCGGTGATGTTCGCCTACCGGCTGCCCGGCGACCCGGGACACGACGAGGTGTTCGCGTACCTGCGGATCGACAGACCCTCGCCTCCTGCTGCGCCGTCGATCGCTGCTGGACCAGTGCCGCCTGCCGCGGCCTCGACATCCGCTGCGGCCTCGGACCAGCAGGCCGAGCCGATGCGGCTCACAGACGGCTGGAGTTCAGGGGAGGGCACGGTCGAGGTGGTCCGGCTCGCCCGGGGTCGGCACGAAGTCCGTCTGGTGGCGGAAGGTTTCGGACGGATGGCGGGAAACCTGCAGGTGAACGCGCTCGGCGAAGGTGACGTCTTCTGCGCGCCGACCGACGTCGTCGCGGTCGACGACGGTCACGACACTGCGACGGTCACGGTCGGTTGCATCCGCGACGGGGCCCTTGCTGACGTGCCGTTCGCGCTGACCTACGCCGGGTCGCCGGCCGGCGGCGACGAAAGGTCGTTCACCCACCTTGCCTACCTCGTCAACGGTGTCCGCCTCGCCGGTGACGACCGAAACGGGACGGGCTCGGGTCGACTCGACGTGCCGCCGATCGGCGCCCGGGTCCGAGCCGACGCCGCTCGATCGCTGAATGGCGCGGGCGCGGGCGCGGGCGCGGACAACTGGATCGTTCGGACCGCGATCGGCCGGTACGAGGCGATCTTTCCCGATGTCGAGGGCGGGGCAGGACACGTCCAGGTCACGCCAGTCGACGAGGCTGGCCGCGGCGCGCCGCGCTGCGCCGTCGATGGCTGGACGACGAACCCGCCCAGCCCGGGAACCGCCGGGGCCACGGCCGTACCGACGGGTGACGTCACGGTCCACTTCCACTGCTTCGACCGGTTCAGCAGCGACGTCGACACCCTGGCGTACGTCTCGTACGAGGCCACGACGTTCTGACATGCCCGGTCGGCAACGCCTGTTCCGTCCGGCGACGCGCCCCGCGGGCGCGCACTTTCCTCGCCGACGGTCAGGACGCCGTAGAGCCAACGGTCAGGACGCTGTAGAGGTGGGGCGGCGCGGCGCTGGTAGGCCGGGCCCCAGGCCAACCCCATGCCACCGACGTCGCATCAGCGATCAACCACTCCATCGGCAGTCGCATCAGCCTCCGGGACAAGCCGAGCAGAGCGGAGCGACCGAGGTCCACGGCAAAGAACCGTCCGGCCCGGCCCGCACGGAGCAGGGCCGCAGCGCCTCGCCTACATCACAAGGCTCGCGGGGCCGTGGCGCCGAGATCCCAGCAGGCCTCGCGGTCCGCAGCGGTCAGCTCACCGACGATGGTGATCGGCTCACGCAACCGCTTCCATCTCAGACCAGTCGTGATGGTCTCGACGCCACGGACCGCACCTGCAATGTCACTGTTGCCGCGGCTGACCAGGCAGTGCGGCTGGCGGTCCGAAGAACTGTCCTTGTCCGAAGCGGCAGCCGTGGCGCGCCAATGTGCGTGCCTGCTCTCGGTTCTGGACGCCGGTGGCAACGACCGTGAGACCGAGGTCCCTGGCGAGGGCGAGCAGTGCCCGGCGGAGCAGGTCGGCCCGGTTGGCGCTGCCCGTCAGGCCGCCGGCGTAGTAGCTGTCGAACATGAGTATCTGGATCGGCAGCTCGTCGAGCGCCAGAAAGGTGCTCTGGTTCCTGGCGATGGCGTTCAGTGCGAGGCGCAGGCCACGGGTGACGCATGTCCGCAGGCTGCGCGCGGCCTCCTCGTCGAGGCACTCCATGTCCGTAAGCCTGAGGATCAGGGCCTGGGCGGGGAGGCGGGAGGCCGCCAGCGCCGCCTCGACGTCGGGCAGTAAGTCACCAGCCGGCCTCGCCGCCGAAACGCCGACGCAGACGGCGACGTTCTGCCCTGTCTGCCTTCGGTAGTGGCCGATATCATGGCAGGCGCGGCCGAGGATCAACTGTTCGAGCTGTGCTCTTAGCCCCACTCCGGTCGCGACCGTGACCGTCTGCTCTGCCGTGAACGACCCGAGCGTCGGATGGTGCCAGCACGTTGAAGCCTGAAACGCGACCGTGTGATGGCGGGTCAGATCGACGATCGGCTGATAGAGGACATCGATGACGCCGCCGGCGGGATCGCCCCGCAACAACTGGGACAGCGCGAGTTGCGCCGTCGGCGACCGGCCGTGAGCGAAGATTTCAGGATCGTAGACGACCAGACTGTTTTTCCCCCGCCGCTTGGCTGCGTACATGGCGAGATCCGCCTGCTGGACCAGGTCCTCGGCACTTATCGAGGATGCCGGCACGGCGACTGTCAGGCCAAGGCTCGCGTGAATGGCGCACGGCTGCCCGGCGAGAAAGCACGGTGCCCGGACCACCGCGGCCACCCTCTTGCCGACCGCCTCGGCGTCCGCGGCATCGTCCGCCAAAAGAACCGCGAACTCGTCGCCACCGAGACGGGCGACCGTGTCCGAGGGCGGTACGCAACCAAGCAGCCGCCGAGCGGTTATCCTCAGCAATTCGTCCCCGGCCGGATGACCCAGGGTGTCGTTGACACTCTTGAAGTCATCGAGATCGCAGAAGAGCAGAGCCGGCCGGCCGCGGGCTCGCCGAGCGACCGCCTCTTCCACCCGGTCACCGAACAGCACACGGTTCGCCAGCCCGGTCAGCGGGTCATGGAGCGCCTGGTGGCGCAGCTGGCGACGGCTGCGCTGAACCCTGTCCAGCAGCTTCTGGTTGTCCGCCAAAGTCAGCATCTGCCGGATCAGCACCATCAGCACGAGCGCGAAGATGCCGTATATCTCGATCGGTTCGACCCGCGCCTCGGTTGACATCTGAATGACCGCCAGCACGCCCAGCGCGGACAGCGGAACGTACGGGAGGAATATCCTCACCCAGCGTACGCCGGGTCCGGCCCGCCAGCCAGCCCACCGGACGCGCCACGAGTCAGGAGCGGATTCGAGACTTAGGGGGGCAGCGGCAACTACAGAGCCAGTCGATGGCCGTGGTGGCGCGATGCAGGCAAGCCCGATCATCACAGTGCCAATGGCGTTGGCGGCTTCGAGTTGCAGGGGCTCCGGTTGGCCGCTCGCGATGAAGTAGAGCGACACGTGCAGAAGTATGGTGATGGAGGCCAGCCCGCCACCGAGCAATGCGAACGGCTTCTTCTGGCGCGGGCGCCGGAACGCCGCTACGAGCAGGACGGTGATCAGTAGCAGGAGACATCCGATGCCGAACGCCAACAAGGCCGCGAGACTAACTGGTGCGGGTGCTCGCGCACGCACCAGAGGCTGGAGGACGACCACCCAGCCGAGCAGGCTCAGCGAGCCGGCGAGGAGCACCGCGTCCATGACGGTGACAGTCCGCCAATGGGTGCCGTGCTGGCCGGCTCGGCGCACCGGCTCGTCCTCCGGGCTGAGTGGGTCGGTGGGAAAAGCCAGCAGCGCGGCAACGGATGCTGGAATGAACGCCAGATACGCCGGTTCCGTCCCCGACAAGGGTGGCACCGGGCTCTGGCCCGAGAACAACGCCCTGACGGAAGTGATGACCAGGCCGGCTGCCACCGTGATCCATCCGGCGAGAAGGAGCAGTCGCCAACGTCGCTCGCCACCCTTCGCTCGCCGTGCCGACCACAGTTCGCACCCACCCTGGAACGCTATAGCGGCCATGCCGCAGGCGCGGACCACCAGGTCAGCGGTGCGCGAGGGAAGGACGAAGGAAGCAAGCATGACTGCGGGCGCGACTGCCGCCCACACACAGACTATTCGGCGGAAAACGGCCGCGCCGCAGTTCGGTGCGTCGCACTCCGCCGCGGCCGCTCGAGCGATCTCCGCGCGCGACATCGTCCTCTCCGCCTGGGATCATTTCCGCCCATCTGGCCTGGATCGTCCTGCCAGCCGGAATGGATCGCCGCGACGAACCTCCCTCGGACCCATCCAACCGAAAGCGACGCCATATATACCCAGAGCGATGGCACGTACATTAGTACGGGCGGACGAAGACCGCCAACGAGCCGAGGATGCCCGATACGCCCTCCGTGCGTTCCTCGCCCCGATCCCAGTGCCGATCAGACCGAAACGGCCTGGCGATCCACCCTGGAGCCAGCCACACAGCTCGTCCATGAGCTCCGGCACACGCTCGGCATCCGGCCCGGTGTGATGCAACTTGGCATTACATGTCTCCAGCCGGAACGCCCGTTGTCACCGGGGGCGCCCCCCGGAGCGACAGGCGGGTTTCGGCGAGCCGACCGGGCCGACCGGGCCGACCAGCCGGGGCCCCGGTCGGGAGGATGACCGGCCCGCCGGCGGCGCGGGGGGGGGCGCCCTGGGCGAAGCGCCGTCATCGTCCACGCCGGGTCCGACAGTTCCCGATCGTGACCATCTGAGCTGGGCAAGCTCCAACAGGCGGGCTGGCGGGCACGGTGTCAGTATTCGGCCCGGGGGACGTCGGCCCGGCTCTCCCGGCGGCGTGGCGGGCAGCGACCAGCCCGCGGATCAGGGGCACCCACACGATGAACGGGCGTCCGACCGCTATCGGCCGGACGACGGCCGGCCAAGCCCGCGGGGACAGGACAACCGATGACGAGACGGCGGTGACCGGACGAACGGCGCACGCCGCACAGCCCACCCTGGCGCGTGTCCTGAGTGGGCGGATGCTGTTGTTCCTCGTGCTCGGTGACGTCCTCGGATCGGGGATCTACGCGCTCACCGGGCAGATCGCCGCCGACGTCGGCGGGATGATCTGGGCACCGTTCCTGATCGCCTTCGCACTGGCGTTCCTCACCGGGACGGCCTACGCCGAGCTTGTCGGCAAGTACCCCCGGGCGGCCGGAGCAGCGCTCTACGCCAACGAGGCGTTCCGTCGCCCGTTTCTCACCTTCATGGTCGGCTTCACCGTGCTGGCCGCCGGGATCACCTCCACCGCCACGGCCGCGCGGGCCATCGGGGGCAAATACCTCGCGGAGTTCGTGGCGGCCCCGACGGTCGTCGTCGCGGTCGTGTTCATCCTGCTGACCGCGGTTCTCAACGCCCGTGGGATCGGGGAGTCGGCCCGGGTGAACCTTGTGCTCACCGTGATCGAGCTGACCGGGCTGTTGCTGATCGTCGGGATCGGCGTGCACGCGCTGGCTACCGGAGCGGGCGAACCGGGACGGGCCTTCGAGCTGCGTGCCGAGGGGCCTGCGCCGCTCGCCCTGCTCGCCGGCACGACGCTCGCGTTCTACGCGATGCTCGGCTTCGAGAACTCGGTGAACCTCGTCGAGGAGGCCCGCCGGCCGCGCCGGGACCTGCCCCGGGCGCTGTTCGGCGGCATGTTCATCGCCGGCACGGTCTACCTGTTCGTCGCGTTCACCTGCGCGATGCTGGTGGATCCCGACATCCTCACCGGCTCCGGTGCCCCGCTGCTGGAAGTGGTGAAGGCCTCCGACGTGCCGGTGCCGTCGAAGCTGTTCGCCGCGGTCGCGCTGGTCGCGGTCGCCAACACCGCCCTGATGAACATGGTGATGGCCTCCCGTCTCGTCTACGGCATGGCTGCCCAGGGCACGATCCCGACCGTCTTCGCGCGGGTGCTGCCCGGCCGACGCACCCCGCCGATAGCGATCGGCTTCGTGACGGCCCTGACGGTGGCGCTGGCCAGCACCGGCCAGCTGGCCGGCCTTGCCGACACCACCGTCCTGCTCCTGCTGCTGGTCTTCTTCGTCGTCAACACCAGCGCGCTGGTGCTGCGCCGCGAGCCCGTCCCGCCGGGCGCCTACCGTGCCCCCACCTGGGCCCCGGCACTCGGCGCGCTGTCCTGCGCGGCGCTGGCCACCCCGCTGGTCCACCGCGAGGGCACCGTCTACCTGCGCGCCCTCGGCCTGCTCGCGCTCGCCGCCGTCCTCATCCTCGCCCAGAAAGTTGTCAGCGGCCGGTTCCGCGCGTGTGAGTTATCCGGTGCCGCCAGACCGCCCCGTCACAGCAGCCGCTTCCAGCGCAGGCCGGTCGCGATGGCCTCTACGTCGGTCGATCACACTGGGTCAGCCAGCCACGCCTTCACGCTCGACGGCCAATATGGTTCTGGAGATCCCCCCCACACGACACCGCCTCCGACCAGGAGATCAACATCGCTTCCATCCGGCACGAAGTCGTTGTCGCCCTGCCTCCAGAAGAGGTGTGGGACGTCCTGCGCGACGTGGGAGCGGTGCATCGGCGGCTGCTACCGGGACGGGTGCTGGATGTCAGCCTCGACGGGGACGTCAGGACGCTGACCATGCCGGACGGGCACCTGGTGCGGGAGCTCATCGTCGCCGTCGATGACGAGGTACGCCGACTCGTCTACGCGGTCGTCGAGGGAGCCAGACCGCCCCTACGCCACCACCATGCCTCCTTCCAGGTCCTACCCGACGGCGACAGGCACAGCCGACTTCTCTGGATCACGGACCTCCTCCCCGACAGCCTGGCGGGCCTGATCGAGGCCCGCACCGCACACGGCATCAAGGAGATGAAGGAGGTACTCGAACTGTCCGCCGGCACGTGATCACGACCGTCTCCCCGTTCTGCGCGGGTGGCCTTCGAGGGGCCTCGTCCACTGACTGTGGCGGGAGGCGGCCTGGAGTTCGCTGTGCTCGACGACGGCGGCCGGAGCAAGGTCGGCTACATGTTCCCAGGAGCCTGACCGGGAGTCGCGGGAGACACCGCCCCGGCGGCGACCGAGAGGGCCTTGGCCGTCGCCGGGTCGACCGGCAGGAACGCCTCCAACTTCAGCTCGGCGAGGGTCACATCGACGGCGGTGGCGAAGGTCGTCACGGTCGTCATCAGGCGCAGCTCACCGCGCGATGACCCCAGGTGAAGCGGGACGGCGAAACCGAGCTGCCCGTCGGACGGCGCCAGCTCGGGGACGTACCTCGTAAGTTCGGCGCGCAGCTCCGCCACGTGGCCGAGGCGCGCCAGGATGTGGCGCGCCCATTCGGCGAAGTTGCGGATGCGGGGCGCCAGGCCCTCGGGATGCAGCGCGAGGCGGTAGATGTTCTTGCCCGGACCGACCAGCTCAGGCGCCGCGCCCTCGGTGATCAGATCGAACGCGTCGTTCGCGGCGACCATGTCGCCGTTACGGTCCACGACCAGCGCCGGGTACGGCAGGTGCCCGCGGACGATGTGGTCGATCGCGGTGCGCACAGGGGCCAACACCGGGTCGTCGAGCCGGCTCTGCGGGTAGACGGGCGCGTACCCGGCAGCCAACAGCAGCTCATTGCGCTCCCGCAGCGGCAGTTCGAGTGACTCGGCCAGGCGTACGACCATGTTCCGGCCGGGGACGGACCTGCCGGACTCGATGAAGCTGAGGTGCCGCTGGGTGGTGCCCGCCCGCAGCGCCAGGTCGAGCTGGCTGAGATGCCGGCGGGTACGGCGTTCGCGTAGCGCGCGAGGGAAGTCCACGGACCTGTTCTACCGGCAGTGGCATCCCGCGCCATTCCTCATCGGGAATTGTCGCTGTCCGCCCCGGTCACAAGCATCACTGCCATGGACATCGGTGTACTGCTTCCGACCGGAGCCGCCCAGTGGGGCGCGGACGGGGACCCTCGAGAGCTGGTCGCGTTCGGGCGCAGGGCCGAACGCCTGGGTTTCTCCTCGCTCTTCGTCAATGACTCGCTGATCAGCCCGCGTATCGAGGCGCTGACGATGTTGGCCGCGCTCGCCCCGGCGACCGAGACCGTGACCCTGGGAACGGGCGCGCTGCTGCCGTTCCTGCGAAGGCCGATCCAGGCCGCGCAGTCTTTGGCGTCGATCGACCTGCTGTCCGGCGGCCGGCTCACGGTGACGGTGGGCGCGGGCTTCCCCGGCCGTTTCGGACGGCCCTTTTACACCCTTTCCGAGGTCCCGTGGGAACGGCGCTTCGCCCGGCTGGACGAGACGGTCGCGTTGTGGCGGGCGCTGTGGAACGGTGCCGGCTCCTTCCACGGCGAGATCCTCAGGTTCGCCGACGTCCCGCCCGCGACCAGGCCGTTCCAGGCAGGCGGCCCGCCGATCTGGCTCGGCGGCGCGACCCCGGCCGCGCTGGCCCGCACCGGCCGGACGTACGACGGGTGGCTGCCCTATCCGCCCGACCCCGCCGACTACGCGTCCGGGCTGCGGAACATCCGCACGGCGGCGGCCGACGCCGGCCGCGCCGCCGAGGACATCACACCCGCGCTGTTCGTCTCGATACGAATCGATGACAACGTCGAGCGCGGCCGGCGGGCGCTGGACGACTACGCGCGGGCCGCCTACGGGATGCCGCTGGAGGAGCTGGAAAAGATCCAGGCGGTGGTCACCGGCTCCGCCGACCAGGTCCTCGAGGGCTTGGACCGGTACGTCGCCGGCGGCGCACGCCACATCGTCACCCGCCTTGGTGCTCTGGACCTGCGCTCCCAGTTCGACCAGCTGGAGCGGATCGGCGCCCTGATCCCCGCCCTCCGGGCATCAGCGGATCACGCGTCCGCACCGGGAGGGTCTGACCGTCCGTGAGGCCTCACACTCGATCGCTGTCACGAAGGTGTACTTGACGCCACGCAGCCAGATCGGGTCCGCGCGGCGCTCGTCGCCGGCGTCTGCCTCGCGGCGCAGCACGGAAAGGTCGTCGGTGACGGCGCGGAGGTTCGGTGGCTGCGGCCCGCCGAAGTAGGCAGCGATGTCGATGTCCGAGTCCGCCCGCGTCGCGATCCGCACCGGGCGCGCGGGGCGGCCACACGCCGCCGCCCACAACCCTCCGGCGGCGGCATCGCCCCGGAATCCTCGAGCGACGCGTGCTATCAGCCGACGCGAACCTCGATACCTGCAGTTAGATCAACGGATGCAGACGCAGCTACATATTCGTCCTTCCAGCTTCCTCGCGGTCTTGCTGGTGGCAGCCGTGTCGGCGGCGTGCTCCTCGGACGGCGCGGACGACGGAGCGCAGGCGCGCTCGCCTTCTCCGACGCGCTCCCCTGCTTCGATCGGCCCGTCCACGCCGTCACCCACCTCGGCATCACCGACAATGCCGGTCGCGAAGGACGGGACGGATCTGAACGCGTGTACCGACGGTGAATGCGAGGTCCAGGTCACGGCCCCGACAGACATCGCACTCCCGGCAACGTCCGGCGCCACCGAGATCCATGTGACCCTCATCGAGAAGGACACGGTGCACATGGTCATCGCGCTCGATGGCGGAAATTTCCGCTCCGATGGCGGCTGCACATCGACCCTGAGCGTGAGCACGACGGCGTCTTCCCAGCTGACCTGCCACAACGGCGAGAGGAACACGTCGAATGGAGTAACCGTCGAGGTCGGCGGGATCGCCAGTCCGACGGCGGTGATCCGCGTTCGGACCACCTCATGGCCGTCATGATCGGATGCCGCGACCGACAGCGCAGCGCGTCACGCCCGGCCGCCGCAGGCGGGCCGGCGGGCGAGGGCGGCCGGAAACGGGTGTCCTGACCATCGCCGGGTCCCTGCCGGGCTGGGCGGGCAGCCGGTCCGTGCGGGCAGCCGGTCCGTGCCGATCAAACCGGCATCAGGCTGGCCGCCGTCGTCGCACCGAGTTCCCAGCAGGCCTCGCGGGCTGCGGCGTCCAGGTCGCCGACGACGCTGACCGGGTCGCGCAGCCGCTTCCAGCGGAGGCCGGTCGCGATCGACTCCACCGCCCGGACAGCACCAGTCGTGTCGTTGTTGCCGTGCACGTACAGGGCGTAGGAACGACCCACCGTAGCGTCCAGACACGGATAGTAGATCTGGTCGCAAAAATAACATCAACAAGGGTAGTCACCCGATCATAAGACCGGCCGCTGCTGTGGCCCCCAGCTCCCAGCACGCGGCGCGTGACGCCTCATCTATCCCTCCCACGACCAGGACGGGCGGCTGAACCTGCTTCCACCTCAGACCAGTCGTGATCGTCTCGACACCCCGCACCGCGCCAGTGCTGTCGCTCGCCCCGTGGACGTACAGGCCGTACGGGCGGCCAACGGTGGCTTCCAAACAAGGATAGTAGATGCAATCAAAGAAATGTTTCAGAGCGCCAGACATATAGCCGATATTGGCCGGGGTTCCCAGCACATAGCCGTCCGCGCCCAACACATCAACTGCCGTTGCCGCGAGTGCCGGGCGTACCTGCACATCTACACCCTCGATCTCGTCTGTCCTGGCTCCCGACAGCACCGCTTCCAGCATCTCTTGCATGGCCGGCGAGGGGGTGTGGTGGACGACTAGCAGGGTCGGCATGATACCAGGGTACAAGGTAAGCCCACCCTCGTGATGAGGGCGGGCATGTTAGGGCGCCTTCCAGATAGCCTCCAGGCGCGCAGGATCGAAGCTCCGCGCACCCTTCTTTCTCGGAGGCTTGAGCGCAACGGACTCCCACACGGTTCCAATAGTCGCTCGGCGTTGTTCAATCTCCAGGCCTCCTCACTCGGCGGCCACGTCTGTTATTCCTGGGACACAGGCCCGGGATCGGAAACCACTCGCGCCGGCACTCCAGTAGCTGGCCTTTTCCTGCCCCAGCTCCGTCGCCAAGGCTCCTCCTCCACTTCCAGCGCGTGTTCGGCGAGGTGCGCCAGCACCACCGCAAGCTGCCTACCGTCTTTGTCGGTTGCGATCTTTCCTTGATACACCCGCCATCCCGCGAGCCGTGGGTTCGTCAGCAGCTTCACGAAGCCGTCCGTCGGTCCGGGCTGTCGGCGGCGTGGGCGTTCCGGCTAGCACTAGCACAACTCAATCGATTCAATCGATACGGGAAGTCCGAACGCGGCGAACGGTTCGGGGCTGAGGAATGCGTTGAACTCGGCGATCTCGCTTTCCCGTAGCGTAAGAACGCTGATGCTGTGCGCGCGGAATGTGACCGCAGCCTTGTCCCACAGGTAGTGCGCGGTCGCGAGTTGGCCGTTCGCGCGCACGGGTACCACCCGCCAGCGGAGCGGGGCCGCCATAGGCCACTCACGGAGGAAGGCCGCCACCGCGTCGCGGCCGCGGAACCAGGTCGCGAGTGGCGGCATCGTCATCGTCACGTCGGCGGCGAGCGTCGCGACGACGGCATCGACGTCGCCGTGCTCCCAGGCGTCGACGAACTCGGCCACGATCGCGCGTGCGGAGGCGTCGCCGATTGAGCGCAGTGTCGTCTGTTGGCTGCGCTTCGGGAGCCGTTCGTCGACGGTCTTGTGCGCGCGCTGCAGCGCGCTGTAGACGGCGGCTGGTGTGATGTCGAGCTGCGCGGCCACCTCCTCGCCCGTGAACCCGAGGACGTCGCGCAGGATCAGCACGGCTCGTTGGCGCGCCGGCAGGTACTGCAGCGCCGCGACGAACGCGAGCTCGACGCTCTCGCGTTGCTCGTAGCGGGCGGCGGGGGACGCGAACAGGTCGTCGTCCGCGAGCGTCTCGTCGGGGAACGGCTCGACCCAAACCATCTCGAGCAGCGGCTCGCCAGGATCGTCGTGCGGGTCGGCCGGTGGGCCGTAGTCGACGGGGAGCACTCGGCGGGGTCGTCGCTCGACGGTGCGCAGGCAGGTGTTGGTCGCGATCGTGTAGAGCCAGGAGCGAAGCGAGCTGCGGCCCTCGAACCGTGCGAGGCCGCGCCACGCCCGGAGCAAGGTGTCCTGAAGGGCGTCCTCGGCGTCGTGGGCCGAGCCGAGCATGCGGTAGCAGTGAGCTTGCAGGCGCGCGCGATGCGGCGCGATCAGGCGAGCGAAGGCGTCGGCGTCGCCGGCTCGGGCCGCTGTGAGCAGGACGTCCTCGGTCATGACGGTCCCGCTTTGGGCTGCCAGAACGCGATCTGCCCGCTGGCGTACGAGGTCATTACGCTTCGCCACCCGGTAGGTCCCTCGCGTGGCGCGAGCAGTATCGACGCGCCGAGCGCACATGCTCTGGCCGTAGCGCGGGCGACGTCGGTGACCTCGACGTAGGGGATCCACAGCGGCTGGGCCGTGCCGCACTCGACGATGCCACCGCTCATGCCGACGTCCACGCTGACGTAAGGGCTGTTACCGGTCTCGACGACCTGCGGATGCCAACCAAGCAGCCGCAGGTAGAAGGACGTCGCGCGGTCCAGGTCGGGCGTGTGCAGCTCGAGATGCACCACCGGCCGCGGCCGGGTCGGGGTCATGACGCGGGCTCGTCGAAGAAACGGAACGATCCGATCTCGGCGAGTTCGGTCACCACGGGCGGCTCCGCGCATCGCTGCGCGATTCCTTCCTGGAAGCGCTGGAACGCCGCGAGCCCTGGCAACGGGCTCGATCCGTCGGCCGCCGCAGTCGACGCGATGTGCACGAACGTCGCACCGTCGTCGAGGCGGAACGTCGCGTAACGGAATCCGGCCGGGTCGGTGCGCGCGAGCTCGTCGCACACAGCGCGGACCAGTGCCTCATTCTCGGCGACCCGGTCAGGGTGCACGCGATAGCGCACCATCAGGCGCCTCATCGCGCCGCCTCGACGACCGAGTGGTTCTCGGCGGCGAGCACGGGCGCGGGCCCGGTCTTTTTCGGGTGCGAGGGGACCGCGAATCCGCAGAGGGCACCAGCGAGAGCGAGTCCTGCGGCAACGCCGATCGCCGGGCCGAAGCCGTCGACGAACGACGCCGGGGAACCGTAGCTGCCCGTACCCGCGAAGACCGCGACGGTAACCGCGATCCCGAACACGCCACCGAGCTCACGCATCATGCTGTTTACTCCCGCTGCTTTGCCGAGCGCGTCCATCCCGACCGATCCGACCACCGCGTTCTGAGCGCACGGGATCGCCATCGAGACACCGACCCCACCGACGACGAAGGGGCCGAGCATCGCCCCGTAGGACAGATCCGCACTCGCGACCGACGCGAGCCACGCCATGCCGGCGGCCTCGAGGCAGAGTCCCACGGTGAGTAGCCAGCGCTCACCGATTTTGTCCGCGAGCGCCCCGGCGGCCGGCGCGACAGTCAGGAACGTCGCCGTCCACGGGATCAGCCGCAACCCGGCACCGAGCGGGCCGTAGCCACGGACGGCCTGCAGCATCTGCGCGTAGAAGAACACCGCGCTGAACAGCGACGCGAACGTGAAGAAGATAGCGGCGTTGCCGGCCGCGAACGCGCGGGAGCGGAAGAATCCGAGCGGCACCATCGGCGTGGCCACGCGTCGTTGCCAGTCGACGAACGCGATCAGCAGCGCGGCGCCGCCGACGAGAGCCGCCACGACCTCGCCGCTGCCCCACCCGACCTGGTTGCCGCGCACGAGAGCCCAGACGACGCCGAACGCGCCACCCGACACGAACACCAGCCCGCGCACGTCGATGGCGGAGTCCGGGCCGCGGCTCTCGCGCACTCGGCTCAGCACCAGCGGCGCGGCGAGCAGCCCGATGGGAACGTTGAGCCAGAAGATCCACTGCCACGCGAGGCCCGCGACTACCGCACCTCCGACGAGCGGGCCGCTCGCGACCGCGAGCCCGGTGATCGCGCTGAAGATGCCGATCGCCGCCCCCCGCCGTTCCGGTGGGAACGCGGCCGACAGCAGTGCCAGCCCCAACGGAATGATCAGTGCCGCGCCAGCACCCTGCACCGCACGCGCGGCGATGAGCGACCCGACGCCCGGCGCGAGCGCACACGCCGCCGATGCCACGGCGAACAGCACGAGACCGGCTGCGTAGAGCTTGCGGCGGCCGTAGCGGTCACCGAGCGCCGCCGCGGTGATCAGCAGCACGGCGAACGTCAGGTTGTAGGCGTTGACCGTCCACTCCAACTGCTGTACCGATGCGTGCAGGTCCTCGCGAATCGTGCTGAGCGCCGTCGACACGACGAGCGTGTCGAGCGCGGCCATGAGCGATCCGACGGCGGTGAGCACGACGACCCAGCGGGTCGCCGCTGCGGTGCTCCGAGCCGAATCCATGTCTTGTCTCCCTTGTCGGCCGTTCCAGTCGCCGCGAGCGGATGTGCCGCGGTTACCAGTTCCGATCCGACGAGGCGAGCGGATCCATCGGTCCCCAGAACAATTTCTCGTGTTCCAGCGCCGAGGCATGGCCAGCTCCCGGGCTTCTGGCCTCCACCCCCAATCCTCGCGCGAGCCGTCCCCCCGCGCGGCGTCCAGCTGCCACTGCATCAGCCCCGTCGCATGGGTGAGGGTCGCCCACTCCAGCTGGGCCTGGCGGGCCACGCCTGGCAGACAGGAAACATCGACGGCCTGATCCGCCGCCTCGACCCGACACGGTCGCCGTCACCGACGACGGTCCGACATGGTAATGAACGGGTCCGCCACGGCACCGTTTCCGCCCGACAGGCACGACAAGCCGCCCCACAGACCGGAGCCGCTTCGGCAACCGTCCGACCCGGTCGTGATCGTCTCTACCGCGGCCTTGCCCCACTGCGGCTTGGTAGGCGACCGTCGGCTTCGTTCGCCGCGCGGCCCGAACGCCAGAACGTCACACCGCCTGGCTAGTCCTGTCTTTCACACGTGCGTGCGATGGACCAGTTACGCGATCTTTTGGTTGTTCCGTGTCGGGCCCGCTGTGTTGTGGAGTGGTGGGCCTGAAACGGTTCGTGGCTGTGTCGGCCACGGTGGACTACGGGCCGCCGAGCGTGGAGACCCGCCGCTCGCGGTGCGCACCGTCTACATCTACTCGGCGGCCCGCGCGCAGGCCGCCGTGTCCGCCCGCCAGCTCAAGGCGGCCAAGGCCACCGCCGAACTCGACCGGCTGAGACGCACCGCCGGCAGCCGCTACCACCCCGACGAACGGGCGGTGCGTGCCCGCGCCGAGCAGGTCTGCCGTGCCCGCCGGGTCACCAGCCTGGTCCGCTACGAGAACGGCGCGGATCCGGCCAGCGGGAAAGCCACCTTCACCTGGACGTTCGACCAGACGGCCCTGGACGCCGAGACCGCGTCCGACGGCTGGTACGCGCTGCTGACGAACCCGACACCCGCCGAGGCGGACACGGCCGAGGTACTGCACCGCTACAAGGGGCAGGAGAAGGTCGAGCGCCGCTACAGCGACTACAAGGGGCCACTCGCCGTCGCCCCGCTGTTCCTAGCGGACCAACCAGCGCTCCGACAGCTGGCGGGCCCGCAAAAGAACATCGACAAGGGGCTTACCCGATCATGAGACTGGCCGCCGCCGTGGCCCCCAACTCCCAGCATGCGGCCCGTGTCGCCTCATCCAGCCCTCCTGTGACCAGAACGGGCGGCTGAATCTGCTTCCATTTCAAACCAGTGGTGATGGTCTCCACACCGCGAACAGCGCCGGTCGTGTCACTCGCCCCGTGGACGTACAGCCCGTACGGGCGGCTTATGGTGGCTTCCAAGCAGGGATAGTAAA